>JBFYSM010000398.1:0-4036 GCA_041301605.1 Chloroflexota bacterium
TGCACACCATTGACCGGCGGGTATTCCCCGCTTTCGCTCCTGACGGTCAGCCCTGACAGGTACAACTGCTCATCCCGGATGACATAGGTGCAGTAGAAACCCCGGTAACAGACGGTATGCATCATGACCGGCTGCATGCCGAAATCGTCCGGGCTGGGAAGCCCCGACCCTTCCATGCCGGTCAGGTCGTATGGTTTGTCGTTGTAGAGGAGTGTATCTGGAACCTGGGCAGTCATTGTTTTTTTTTTGGATCATCATGGCGAACCAATGCGGAAGAATCTTTCCAGCATCTGCATGAACTGTGGGTCGGCTCCGTTGGCGCCGATGGCGTGCGGGGCCAGTGCCAGCCCGCCAATTCCGTACAGCAACGAGACGGCCATGCCGCCGGTTGCCAGCAGCAGGCCGAAAGCCAGGCCGCCAGCCGCGATGCCACCCAGGGCGATCCCGCCCAAAGCCAGCAGGCCGAGCGAGAACCCGCCGAAGGCAAAGCCGCCGGCCGCAAATCCGCCCAATGCCACAACGCCGATGGCAACGCCGCCGATGGCGATGATGCCTTTGGCCACGCGCGGGCGGCCGGTCTTGGGATCGTATCCCTGTGCGATGTGGATCAAAGGCCAGCCGAACAACTCCGTTTCAGACTTGTATTCGTAGCCCCAGTAGTACCCGCTGGCGATCCCGCCGTAAATTGCGGGAAGCGGGCGGCCATCCAGCCATTCGCCGCAATAGCGGCACTTGATGGCGTCATCCTGGATCTGTTCGGCGCAGAAAGGGCATGTTTTCATTTTGCTTCCTTCTTTTCGTAGAAGAGCAGGAGGGTGCTGCCGTACTTACGTTCCTCGAATTCGGAGATATTCTCCAGTTCGAGTTTTTCATACTCGCGCGGGTGGATCTGCACGATGACCCAGACATCCTCTGCCAGCCAGCCGGGGTTTGCATCCAGCGTCCTCAGGGCTTTCGACCACAGGCCCTGGTATTGGGGCGGGGCGATGTAAACGTAATCGAATGCCCGGTTGGGATGGGTTGTCAGCATGGCGAAGGCATCCCCGCGGCGCACCTCGGCGCGCTCGGCCAGGCGGGTGTGTTCCAGGTTGGATTTGATGGTTTCGATGGGGGCGCGGTTCAGTTCGCTGAAGCGCACGAACTCCGCCCCCCGGCTGAGGGCCTCGATGCCGACCGCCCCGGTCCCGCCAAACAAGTCCCACCAGCTCGAGTCGATCACATCCTCGGCCAGGATGTTGAACAGCGCCTGCTTGACGCGGTCGGTGACCGGGCGCGTGGTATCGCCGGGCACATCCTTGAGCCGCCGGCCTTTGGCGCTGCCGGAAATGACCCGCAGGCTCACCCGGCCTCCACGCTCTTGCGGACGGCCATCAGGTTGCCATGCGGCGCGATGATGGGGACGACGCAGCCGGTGCCCAGGATGAAGTGTTTGCCCTTGGTGGCTTTCAGCGCGTCCTGTACTTCGCCCTGGATCTGATCCGGCGTGCCGAGCGTCACCGTATCGCGGTGCAATCCGCCGCACAGCACTTTCTTCACCCTGGCCTTATCCAGGGATGGGCTGGTCTCGCGGTCGTGCCAGTTGAGGATCTGGGCCGGGTAATCGGCAACGGCATCAAAATAGATTTCCAGCCCGTGGATGTGGACCATGTTCAACCACAGGTCGCTGGCCACATCCATTAATTGCAGGTCATACTGCCTGCCAAATTCGTTGAATTCATCCAGCGAGAGCAATCCCGCCTGGGCGTGCTGGACGGCAAAGAATATCCCGTCGATGCCGCTCTTGATGGCCTCCTGGATGAAGAGCATGGTGGTACCGGTGATGGCGTTCAAACCCTTCCTGACGGCTTCCGGGTACTGGCGGATGTGGGCGATCAGGCGCTCCCCGCCGGCCAGGTTCTTGGCCTGGGAGAGGGGATCGAAAATGGTTTGCAGGATGGGCGTTTCCGCTTCGATGGCGCTGCGCAGGAGCCTCAGGCAGGCCAATTGTTTGGCGAGATTTGGAGAAGTTTGGGGGATGACAGTCAGTTTTCCCCAATCTTCCGGCTTGTCGATGATGCGCCGGGTGTACTGCCGGGTCCCTTCCGGGTGGCCCTGCCATTCATCCTGTGCCCCGTAATCTTTCAGGCAGAACGAGGAAGCCGGGGTGACCTTGACCAGGTCCCAATCATACGTGTGCTGGAAGTGGAGCGTGGAAGCCGCCAGGCTCTCGGCGCCCTGGTCGTCCACCGGGAAATGCCGCCAGAGCGCAACCGGCGGCCGGTCGATGATCTCGCCTGCCAGGCAGGCTTGTAAACGTTCACGGTGGGTTGGCATCTATGGCCTCCTTTTCCTCTGCTGGCCTTTCCTTCCCAGGCTGTCCGTCAGGCTGGCGATTTCATCCTCTTCGCTTTGCTGTCCGGAGAAATACTCCTCCATGAAACGGGATCGGCGCAGGCGCAGCGCCATGGGGGCAACGGTTTGCAGGTCATCCTTCGTTACCTCGTCCCGACCATCGGCGGCGGCGTGGGCGCGGGCGGCTTCGAACCAGGTGATCTCGGCCCGCAGGCTGTCGATGCCCATCTGTTGGATCAGGCGGATGGCGGGGTCTGCCAGTTTATCCGGCAGGGTTACCTGCGCAAGGCGCTGCCGGGCTGCCTGGATTTCTTCCATTGCCGCGCTGGTCTCGCTCCCGTATTCGACCGACATCTGGCGCGGGTTGGTGAGAAAGGCCTGCACTTTACGGTACGCTTCGAGACGTTCAGCCGGTTCCTCCAGCCCCCGCACGACGACGCGCAGCCCGAACCGGTCCTGGATCTGGGGACGCAGTTTGCCTTCCTCCGGGTTCATCGAGCCGATGAGTACGAAGCGCGCCCGGTAGGTGGCCGAGACCGGGCCGCGCCGGACAGTATACGCGCCCTGTGCCGCGGCATCCAGGATGGCATCCACGATCTCGTTGGGGAGCAGGTTGATCTCGTCGATGTAGAGCAGGTTGCGGTCGGCCTGGGCCAGGATGCCGCGCCGGATGCGCAGGCGTTCATGGGTGATGGCGGAGCGTTCGTCGATGCCGCCCACCACATCCTCCAGGCGGGCGTTCAATGGCAGTTCGATCAGGCGGACGCGGTCCGGGGCGGTCAACGGCTGGCCTTCGGCGTATTTGCGGGCGCAGTCCGGGCAGACGGCCTCCATCCCACCCGAGATCACATCCTCCGGCAGGCAGCCAAAATAACACAGGCTGCGTTCCACGCTGGGAAGCAGGTCAACCAGGGAGCGTACGGCAGTCGTCTTGGCGGTGCCGCGCGGGCCGACCAGCAGGATGCCGCCCACAGCCGGGTTGATCAGCCCCAGCAGGAGCGCCAGTTTCATCTCCCGTTGGCCGACGATGGCCAGGAATGGGAAGGGGATGACTTCGGCCTTTCCCCCTTCTTCCGCTGTCAGGGTCGGGGCGGCCTTGCCGGCAACATAATCCACCAGCTCGCGCAGGCTGCGGAAGGGATGGGCGACCCGTTCCTTGGGTTCTCCTTCTTCGGGTGGGAGGCTTTCCTCTTGGGGCAAGGTATCCATAATGATGCAATTTCTCGTTCTATCGAATTTTGGAGAAGTCAATCCAGGTCTTCGCGATACTCACCCGTATCGACTGTGTGGAGCCGCTCCGGTTCTTCGAGCAGCACATCGATCGTATCATGGTACAGTTCGCTCATCATCCTGGCCAAAGGCACGGTTGCCATTGGCCGCACCTTTTCCGGATGGCATGGGGGGGATTGGCGCGGTTTTTCCTTTTCCAGCACGCGTTTGCGCAGGATGCGTGGCTCGTTGGTCAGGTAGCCAACATAATATCCGAGGACGGAGTAAACCTCCCGTTCCGGTGTCACCCAGCCGATCCATTCGCCCTGGGCGTTATACAGGTGCGGATAAACCAGATAGGCTCCCAGGTCGCCCCGGCTGGAATAGATTGGGATCAGGTTTTGCGGCGTGGTTACCATAAGGCTCTCTCAAGATGTTTTGCTTACATCATTATAAGTCCAATATCGGTTCACGAAGAAATTCCATAGCATCACCA
>JBFYSM010000402.1:0-5018 GCA_041301605.1 Chloroflexota bacterium
ATGCCTCCAGCAGGCAGCGCTGCCCAGGAAGCCAGGGAAATCCTCGGGGAAGCCGTTGAGGTTGTGGCTGCATTCCAAAACATATCGCACGAGCACTTGCTGAACGATACACCCGTGGAATGTGATGTACTGGTTAGCGGAACCAGCAAGGAATCAAGGGCTGAAGTATTGAAACTGGTGGAAGCAGCCGGCCTGAACGGGTGGGATGCCGGTCCGATCGAGAATGCCGTGGTCATTGAGGGGCTGACATCCATCCTGATCGGCATCAACAAGCAATACGGTTCCATGCATGCTGGCATTAAAATCACGGGTGTCGATAGAATGTAACTTCACCTGTTATTGTTTCCTATGACCCTCACCCTCACTCCCCTCCCTGCAATCCCCCTCATCCGCCCGGGCGACAACCTGGCGGATATTCTTGTACGCTCTCTGGAGAAGTCCGGCCTGGCCCTTCAAAACCAAGATATCCTTGTCCTGGCGCAAAAAATCGTTTCAAAATCAGAAAACCGGCTTGTCAATCTCTCGACGATTATGCCGACTCAATCCGCCCTGGAACTGGCATCCCGCAGCGAAAAGGATGCGCGCCTGTGTGAACTCATCTTGCAGGAGAGCCGGGAAGTGCTGCGCGTCCGCCCAGGAACGATTATCGTGGAACACCGCCTGGGTTTCGTTTGCGCCAATGCGGGCATCGACCATTCGAACGTCGCAGAGGAAACCCAGGGTGACGAAGATTGGGTATTGCTCCTGCCTGAAGATCCGTCAAGATCAGCTGCCAATATCCGGTGCCAGATCGAAACTGCCACGGGAAAACGGATCGGTGTGATGGTCATCGATTCACATGGCCGCGCCTGGCGGCTTGGCGTTGTTGGAACTTGTATTGGACTCTCGGGCATACCCGCCCTGGTGGATATGCGCGGCAAGCCCGATTTGTTCGGCTTCAACCTGCGCATCACCACGATCGGCGCTGCCGATGAACTGGCCGCCGCCGCGTCCCTGATGATGGGCCAGGCTGCAGAAGGAATGCCCGCCATCCATGTGCGCGGCTTTCCTTATCCCCTCCGTGAAGGCCACCTTGCCGAATTGGTCCGTCCTAAAGAACAAGATCTATTCAGGTGAACGATGAACCGCTATATCGCTTATCCCAAGAGCACGCCAAAATCCGGTCTCCTCGTTCTGCATGCCTGGTGGGGATTGAACGAGTTTATCAAAAGCCTGTGTGACCGGCTGGCCAGTGAAGGATACATCGCCATTGCCCCCGACCTGTATCACGGCAAATCTGCTGACCGCATCGAAGATGCAGAGAAACTACGAAAAACACTCAAAGGAGATGTTGTCAAACAGGATATCCTCTCCGCACTTGAGCAGCTTCGGTCAGAGCCTGCCATTCAAGGTTTGAAAACCGGACTGATTGGCTTTTCGTTGGGCGCATATTGGTCGCTCTGGCTGGTAGAGGAAAAACCAGATGATCTGCTTGCAACTGTGATCTTCTACGGGGCTCGCGGAGGCGAGTACCAGGCAACATCCTCTGCCTTTCTGGGGCATTTTGCTGAAAATGACCCGTATGTAGCCAAATCCGGCCGGAAGAAGCTGGAGAAAATGCTAATTTCATCCGGAAAGGATGTCTCCTTTTACACATATCCCGGCACACACCACTGGTTCTTTGAATCTGACCGTCCCGAATATGATCCTATGGCAGCGAAACTTGCCTGGCAGCGCACGCTCGAATTCTTCAATAAGCACCTGATATGAACAATGATTTCTGGCACACACTTGAACAGCTCATCAGCGAATCCCGCCTGGTGATCGACAGGCCGAAAGGCTCACGCCACCCGCGTTCACCTGAGATCATCTATCCCCTCGATTATGGTTACATCGAAGGGACCACATCCGCAGACGGTGACGGGATCGATATCTGGATCGGCTCGCAAACAGCCAGGGAACTGACAGGGGTTGCCTGCACATATGACACCCGGAAGAAAGACGCTGAGATCAAATTGCTGGTCGGCTGTTCGGCAGATGACATTCAAACCATCCTGAGATTCCATACCAATGGGATGAAAATCATTTTCATCCCCAGACCTCATGCGGGAGTTGACCGATGAACGATATGCACACCTTCCTCCGCACCCGGCGCTCGATCCGCCAATTCGAGCAACGCCCCATCCCCGGGGAAATCCTCCAGCGCGTGCTCGAAACCGCGACTTATGCGCCTTCGGCGCGCAACCGTCAACCCTGGCAGCTGATCGTACTGACTGGCGAGGAACCTAAAACATCTTTGGCCGAAGCGATGGTCGCTGATTTTCGCCCGGATCTCGAAAAAGATCGCTTGCCTGAAAAGGAGATTGAAAACCGCCTGGAGCGCACCCGCCGGCGCATCCTGGATGCTCCCGTGGTAGTTGTCCTTTGCCTGGACAGTGACCACATGGATGCGCAGCCAAATAAAAAACGCCAGCAGGCGGAACAAATCATGGCATGCCAATCGGTATCGCTGTGCGGTTTGCAACTGATACTGGCCGCCCACGCCGAAGGTCTCGGCTCGGTCTGGACCTGCGGCCCGCTCTTTGCTCCGGATGCCATCCGATCGGCCCTGAAATTGCCCACGGCATGGATTCCCCTGGCGTTGATCTTCCTGGGATACCCTGCGGAAACACCGGATGAAAAATCACTCCGCCCGCTAGATGAAGTAGTCACCTACTTAACATGAAGATCGTTGCCCTGGCAGGCGGCGTCGGAGGCTCGAAACTGGCCCACGGGCTGGCCCAGATCCTTGCGCCTGATGAATTGACGATCATCGTCAATTCAGGCGATGATTTCGAACACCTGGGCCTACACATCTGCCCCGACCTGGATACAGTCTGCTACACGCTGGCCGGCCTGGCAAACCCCGAAACCGGCTGGGGGCGCATGGAAGAAACCTTCCATGCCCTGGAAGCCATCGAAGGATTGGGTGGTCCCACCTGGTTCCACCTGGGGGACCGTGACCTGGGCACACACCTGGAACGGACACGCCGGTTAAAAGCAGGCCAGGCATTGAGTCGGGTGACAAGGGATTTCTGTACTGCCTGGGCGATCCATCACACTGTCCTGCCGATGAGCGATGATCCCGTTCGAACGATGATCGAAACAGATGCAGATGGTGTACTCGAATTCCAGGAATATTTCGTTCACCGGCGTTGCGAGCCGCGCATCCGGGGATTCCACTTCCAGGGAGTAGAGTCCGCCCGGCCCGCCCCAGGGGCAATCGAGGCCATCCAGGCTGCGGACGCGGTGGTGCTGTGCCCATCCAATCCGTGGGTGAGCATCGATCCCATTTTGGCGGTAGCAGGCTATCGGTCCGCGATCGAGAAAAAGCCGGTTGTTGTGATCTCCCCCATCATCGGCGGGAAGACCGTCAAGGGTCCGGCCGCGAAGATGTTCACCGAACTGGGTATCAATCCATCTGCGTTAGCCGTTGCAGAACACTATCAAGATATCCTTTCCGGCTTCGTGCTGGATAGTTTGGACGCCAACATCGAACCAAAAATCCTCCCCCTGGGAATCGCAACGCTTGTTACCAATACTTTGATGAAAACAATGGAAGATCATCGCATACTGGCGCAAGATGTGCTAAACTTAATACAGAGGCTGATATAAAATATGATCTGGGCAATCGTGCCTGTCAAGCCATTGCGGCGCGGCAAATCCCGCCTGGCGGGGACATTATCAGAAGACCAACGAACGGATCTGAACCGTGAGTTATTGAAACACACCATAGAAACATTGACAGCACTAAAAGAGATCACGCAGGTGCTGGTGGTCAGCCGCGACCCGGCTGCCCTGGCCATCGCCCGCGAATATGGGGCGCGTACACTGCGAGAGGATGGTTCGCCAAAGCTCAACACCGCCCTGACACGCGCTACAGCGGTTGCCATTGCCCGCTCCGCCAGTGGCGTGCTCGTCATCCCCGCTGACCTTCCCCTCCTGGATCCAAAGGATGTGGTGACGCTGATCAAGAAATCAAAGCCCATCCCTTCGGTGGTGATCGCTCCTGACCGGCGAGGAAACGGTACCAATGCCTTGTTTGTCTCCCCACCCAACCTGATCCCGTTCAGCTTCGGAGAGGATTCATTCGAAAACCACTGCGCAAAAACCAAAGAGGCCGGTGCGCGGTTGGTGATTGCCAAGTTGCCGTCCCTTGCGCTGGACCTTGACCTGCCAGAAGACCTGGCTTTACTGGATGGGCTGGAAGGGATGAAAACAGGGTAGAAACCTGGAGGTGGCATGAAAAATCGAGTTGCTCTCTATTTACAGGATTCTCACGACTTACGCGATGGTTTGGATTACGTCAGGTATGCTGAAGGGAATGGATTTGAAGCGGTGTGGCAAGCCGAGTCGCGCCTGGTGCGGGATGCCATCGTTCCGATGGCTGCTTACGCTGCAGTGACCGAACGCATCAAGGTCGCCTCCGGGGTCATCAACAATTGGACGCGCAACATCGGCCTGCTGGCTTCCACCTTCCTTACCCTGGATGACCTGGCTCCCAACCGCATCATCTGCGGGATCGGCGCCTGGTGGGATCCCCTGGCCCGCAACGTGGGCATCGATCGCAAGAAGCCTCTAGCAGCCATGAAAGAAACAGTAGAAATCCTGCGCCGCCTGCTGAACATGGAACGCGTCACCTTCCACGGCGAGTTCATCCACGTGGATGGGATCGAACTGGATGTGGTACACGGACGCCGTGAGCCGCGCCATGTTCCCATCATGATCGGGGCCACAGGCGACAAGATGATGGAATTGACCGGGGAGATCGCCGATGGTGTAGTGCTCAATTACTGCGTTCCACCCGAGTACAACGACAAAGCCATCGAACTCCTGGCTGCCGGCGCCAAAAAGGCCGGGCGCAATTTTGATGAGATCGACCGTCCGCAACTGGTGGTTTGCTCTGTGGACCACGAACACGACAAAGCCATCGAAACCACCAAGATGCTGCTCTGCCAGTACCTGGCCCAGCAGCCGCACATTGCCAAGGCGTCTGGTGT
>JBFYSM010000445.1:0-11636 GCA_041301605.1 Chloroflexota bacterium
CGAGGCCGGACAATTGGCACTCCAGTTGGATCAGCAGAACCGGAATCGGCAACTCCTGACCCGTGAGATCCAGGAGAAGGCGAACGAATTGGCTTTTGCTGAAGAGAAGGATCCGTTCATCCTGTTTGCGGTTGATCGGGAATTCAATGCCGGAGTGGTAGGGTTGGCTGCTGCTCGCCTAACCGAGGCTCATTATCGTCCGGCTATTGTCGGTCAGCATGACGATGAGTACACCCGTTGTTCCTGCCGTTCAATCCCGGAGTTCCATATTACTGAGGCGCTGGATGAATGCGCTGATCTACTGGTGCGCCATGGTGGGCATGCTGCCGCGGCCGGGTTTACTGTTCGAAATGAGAACTTGCATGAGTTGATAGCAAGACTTAGATGCATCGCCGAGCGCGAACTGGGGGGCATGGATCTTCGGCACATGCTCCTGGCAGATATGGAGATACCTCTCTCCGAATTAAAGCCCGAACTGCTTAAGCAGCTTGATTGCCTAGAGCCAACCGGTTATGGCAATCGGGAAGCCATTTTTGTTTCCAGGGATCTGCGTGTAGTTAATTCCAGGATTGTTGGTGCAGATGGGAAGCATCTTAAACTTTCACTGAATGATGGTCGAATTACCCATGATGCGATTGCTTTTCGTCTTGGCCATCTCCAGGCGAAGCTGTCGGCTCAAGTTGATGTATTGTATTCATTCGAACGGAATGAGTTCAACGGCAGGGAATATATGCAATTGAATATTCGGGATATTCAGCCAGCGGGAGTGGCGAAATAAAAAAGAAGAGGAAGGGGAGTGTAACTATTTTGTGGCCGTTGCCCACATGTTCAGTGCGAACTCGAAATAGCCGAAACGGATTTTATCCATTTCGAAACCAGCCTGACCAAAATACCAGCCCAGAAGGGGGAGTGTATAAGTATAGGCGTGTTCATCGATCTCGTCTGCGCTGACCAAGCCCCAGCGCGCCATGGCTTTGAGTAGCCCATCTGACCAAACGGCTGGGGTGGTCATGATGACCATGCCACCAAACTGCAAGGCACGATGGGTTTCTTTGAACAGTTTTGCCATGCTGGCTGGATCGAGGTGTTCAACGACAGCCAGGAGGGTGATGGCGGCGAAGAAATCATCTTCGAAGGGTAGTCTGGGTGTTTTATTGAGATCGATCGTGTAGAACTGGATTTCGAACTGGCGGGCTGAATCAGGGTTGAGGGGCAATTGGTCAACGGCAAATTTCTGCTGGAAAGAAGTATGGGACAGGAAGTATGGGTGTGTACCGCAACCGATATCGAGGATGCGACCGGAACGTAATGCCGGTGGGATAAGCCGATTGGCTTTGCCGGCGCGCCATTGAGCCAGTACAGGTTCGAGCAGGCCCTTCCCTCGCGTCGGGTTGATCTTATGATTTGCCATGGGCGATGTTCAGTCGATGATGCGATATTTGATCAGTGTCCAGATGGCTGCAAAGGCATCCTTCAGTTTGATTTTCTTGCCGTCGGAATAATCCCGAGGATTGAAGGAAATCGGTACTTCGAAAATGCGGTAATGTCTTTTGAGGATTTTTGCAGTGAATTCCGGTTCGAAATCAAATTGATTTGCGTGCAGGTGAAATCCCTCGATGACCTCACGCCGGAAAACCTTGTACCCGGTTTCCATATCCGTCAGGATGGTGTTGAACAGGAAGTTCGTTGCAAATGTGAGCAGTTTATTGGCCACCATGTGCCAGAACATGGTAGCCCGGCGCGGACCGCCGAGGAAGCGCGACCCGTACACAACATCGGCAATCCCCTCCTGGATGGGCTTGAGAAGAGCCGGGTAATCGCGCGGATCGTACTCCAGGTCGGCATCCTGGATCAGGATGACATCGCCGCTGACAGCCTCAAGCCCGGTCCGCACCGCTGCACCCTTGCCTCGATTCCTGTCATGCAGGATGACGTGCACACCTTTTTTTCCGTTCAATCCTGCCAGTATATCCCGCGTGCCATCCCTGGAGTAGTCATCAACCACGATAATTTCGTCTGCCAGGCGCGTATTTTGAACTCGTTTGATGATCTCGTTGATACTGTTAACTTCATTAAAAACTGGGATAACAATGCTGAGTTTCATGGGGGCGATTATACCCATCTTTTCCAAAACAGGACTTTCTGCATGCTATAATTCGAATATATCCATGCAACGGGAGGTTGCAATGACCACTCCTCAACTTGGTTCGTCTCAAGCCTTTGTACCGCCGATCATCAACAATCTCGATGACACGGGGCTTTCGCCGTTGTGGCTACAGGATTTGGCGTTGAAAATTTTATACTTTCAGGGCTATTTGACCGGGTTCCGGATCGCCGAGGAACTGGCATTGCCGTTTGCAGGGGTTGTAGATTTGATCCTTGAGGCCTTGAAGCGTGAAAAACTGATCGAGGTCAAATCATCTCAGATGGGATTGGGGGAAGGCGCCTACCAATATGCCATCACTGGCGCAGGCATTGTGCGAGCCCGGGAGGCGTTGGAACGCAGCCAATATGCCGGTGCTGCTCCGGTACCCATTGGTGTTTACAACGAGGCCATCCGTCGCCAGAGCCGTGGTCGTATGATTGTAACCAGTCGGGCCATGCGCCAGATCCTCTCGGACCTGATCTTATCCGAGTCGACCTTCAATCGTCTTGGGCCGGCCCTCAACTCTGGCACATCCATTTTCTTATATGGCCCGCCGGGAAATGGCAAAACGAGCGTTGCGCGCGGCTTTGGCAATTTGATTCTAAGCCAGAACATGTTCATCCCATATGCACTTTATGTGGATGGGCAAGTGGTAAAGCTTTATGATTCGGTTAATCACCAGCTCGCTGGCGATAAGGAAACAACTGATTCCGGAACCGGAAATCTGCGCGGCGGCACGCGGCGTGATCCGCGCTGGGTGCGCATCCGCCGGCCATTCATCATGGTGGGGGGTGAACTTACCCTGGAAGGTCTTGACTTGGTTTTCGATGATGTTCACAAGTTCTATGAGGCGCCGTTCCAGATGAAGGCGAACGGTGGCATCCTCCTGATCGACGATTTCGGTCGCCAGCAGGTACGGCCGCGCGACCTGCTCAACCGCTGGATCGTACCACTCGAGAACCGCGTCGATTTCCTGACCCTCCACACGGGGCGTAAAATGGAGATCCCATTCGATGTTTTGGTGGTGTTCTCCACCAACCTGCCGCCCAAGGATCTGGTGGACGAGGCTTTCCTGCGCCGTTTGCGCCACAAGATCGAGATCGGGGATCCGAGCTACGAAGATTACCGCCAGATATTCCAGCGCGTTGCAAAGCAGAAGGGTGTGCAATACAACGACCAGGGATTGGCCTATTTATTGCAGGAATGGTATATCAAGCGCAACCGCAAACTGCGCGCCTCCCATCCGCGCGATCTGTGTGACCAGATCATCGATATTGCCCGATACCTCTCTGCTGAACCCGTGATGAGCAAAGAGTTGCTGGAACGTGCCGCCCAATCATACTTCGTCGAAATGTAGCCGAGAAACCGAGAATGTTACCTGACCTACCGTGTCCCCTTATTTTTGCCCACCGTGGCGCCTCTGCGCATGCGCCCGAGAATACCCTCGCTGCTTTCCAGCAAGCCATCCAGGAAGGCGCCCTGGCAGTCGAGTTCGATGTCAAACTCACTGCCGATGGGGAGGTGGTTGTTCTGCACGACCAGACCGTCAACCGAACGACTGACGGACAAGGGGACCTGAGAAATATCCCACTGGCGGGGCTGCGGGATTTGGATGCGGGCAGTTGGTTCAATGAGCAATTCCGAGGCGAGCGCATCCCAACCCTTGCCCAGGTATTGGAAACCTATGGCCGGAAACTGTTCATGAATATCGAATTGACGAACTATGCGACACCGCGTGATGCATTGGTGGAGCATGTTGCAGGCTTGGTTGAAAGATTTGGCTTGCAAGAGCACACATTATTCTCATCGTTTTTTCCATCCAATTTGAGGAAGGCCGGGAAACTTCTGCCCGATGTCCCGCGTGGACTCCTTGCCTGGCCGGGATTGTTCGGTTTTTGGGGGCGTTGGGTTGGCTACCGAAATCCCTGTTATCAAGCACTGCATCCTCATCTTTCCAGCATTTCGGGTAACTTTGTGAAAAATGTCCAGCGCGCAGGACGGCGCATCCATGTTTGGACAGTCAACCAGGAAGCCGATATGCTTCGGCTGTTTTCCTGGGGTGTGGATGGGATCTTTACCGACGATCCTGCCCTGGCCCTACGCATATCAGGAGGGGGGGCGTGATTCCCTACGAGTGGCTTGGCCAGGCGATGGTGTGCATCGCCCCGCATATTCGATGTACACCGTTGACGCAGGATATGCATCTTGACGCCTGGATTAAGTGGGATAACCGGCAAGTGACCGGCTCATTCAAGGCGCGTGGGGCATTGAACAAGGTGCTTCACCTCGAAGATTGGGAACGCCAGGTCGGGTTGGTGGCCGCCTCTGCCGGCAATCACGGGCAGGGCCTGGCGTTGGCCGGCAGGATCAGCGGAGCGCCGGTCATTATCTTTGCTTCGGAGCACGCAGCACCGGTCAAGCTGGATGCCATCCGCGCCCTGGGGGCAGAATTGCGGCTTGTGCCGGGTGGGTATCCGGAAGCAGAGGCGGCTGCCATGACGTACGCAAGCGAGAACCGCCTTACCTGGGTTTCACCATATAACGACGGCCAGGTTGTTGCCGGGCAGGGGACAATAGCCCTGGAAATCCTGGAGCAATTACCCGAGGCAGGTAATATGACCTGGCTTGTTCCTGTCAGCGGGGGCGGTTTGATTTCCGGGATCGGTGTGGGATTGAAGGAGAAACATCCACGGGCGAGGCTGGTCGGTGTCCAGGCGGAGGCATCACCGTTTACACACAGTTTGTTCTACCATGGAACGCAGGAGAATGTACAGGATTTGCCATCCCTGGCCGATGGATTGACCGGCGCGATCGAAAGCACATCCGTGACCATCCCGATGATGCGGCGATATGTCGATGAGATCATCCTGGTCAGTGAAGAAGAAATCGTCCGGGCGGTGGCTTATGCTTGGCATGCACATAATGAGATGGTGGAGGGATCCGGAGCGGTAGTCCTGGCTGCGCTGATGAGCGGACGGGTTCGAAAACCTTCAATCGCAGTTATCTCTGGAGGAAATATCCAGTTGGATGTGCATCGAGAGATCAGCAAGCGGTACGGCAGGGATTCATGAGGCGGTGGCGGTTTTTATCCGGGATGATTTTGCTGGTGCTGGTTTTGTCAGCTGTTGCACCCCTGATGGGAGTATGGGCGCAAGAGGATATCCCATCCATTCGTGCTCGAAATTTGCTGAACCAGTTAACTCCAGAAGAAAAGATCGGTCAACTGTTCCTGGTCACCTTCACGGGCACGACTGTTGATGAAACTTCCCAAATCTATGACCTGATTACGAACCATCACATTGGTGGTGTCGTTTTGCTTCGGTCTAACGATAATTTCACTGCCGCTCCTGATGTTGTTTATGATGCCTACCGCCTGATCGGGGATTTACAGAATATCGAATGGGATGATTCACAAATGGAATCCGATCCCATTACGGGGCAGGATCGCAATCATAAATATATCCCTTTGTTTACTGGTATCTCCCAGGAGGGCGATGGTTATCCATATGATCAGATCTTCAGCGGGGTAACGACACTTCCCAACCAGATGGCCATTGGTGCCACCTGGCAACCTGCTTTGGCTGAACTGACAGGCGAGGTGATGGGCAGTGAATTGGCGGCAATGGGGTTCAATCTGTACTTTGGGCCATCGCTCGATGTTCTCGAATCTCCCAATGATACCGGGGGGGCCGAATTGGGCACGCGCACTTTTGGGGGTGACCCCTATTGGGCAGGCAAAATGGGCCAAGCCTACATCAGTGGCCTGCACAGAGGCAGCAATAATACATTGGTTGTTGTGGCCAAGCATTTTCCCGGCAGAGGAAGTGCCGATCGTTCATCCAGTGCGGAAGCTGCGACAGTTCGTAAATCGTTGGAGCAATTGCAACAAATAGAACTGGCACCATTCTTTGCGGTCACGGGAAATGCTCCGGATGAGGGGAGTACAACCGATGCATTACTCGTTTCACATATCCGTTACCAAGGATTCCAGGGGAACATCCGCGCCACCACCAAGCCAATCAGTTTGGACGCCTCGGCGCTGTCGCAAATCCTGAGCCTGCCAGCTTTCGTTTCCTGGCGGCAGGGCGGTGGCTTGATCATCAGCGATGATTTGGGTAGCCAGTCGATCCGTCGTTTTTACGACCCGGGCGGCCAGGGGTTCGTGGCGAGAACTGTAGTAAGGGATGCATTCCTGGCGGGGAACGATTTGCTCTACCTTGGCAATATCCAATCCACTGACTCGCCGGATAACTATTCAACCGTCCTGAATATCCTGGATTTCTTCGTGCAGAAGTATCGCGAGGACGCGGCTTTTGCCCAGCGAGTGGATGAATCCGTGCAGCGCATCTTGACCGTGAAATTCGAGCTTTATATCAATTTCCTGCCCAGCCTGGTTACACCTACAATTGAAGAACTTGCGAACATTGGGAATTCCGAATCGATCACATTCGAAGTCGCTCGCCAGGCTGCTACCCTTATCAGCCCTGATTCACAGGATCTGGATACGATCCTGCCGGCGCCTCCAGGCTTGCAAGATTGGATCGTATTTCTGACGGATGACCGCCAGGTACAGCAGTGCAGTACCTGCCCATTGGAGCCTGTCCTGGCTGTGGATGCGCTTCAAAATGCGGTGTTGCATTTATATGGGCCAGGCGGGGGAGGGGAGGTGACCCGAAACCGGTTGACCTCCTTCTCCTTTACTAATCTGGCTATGATCCTGCCGGGAGGCGAAGGGGATGATACGCTGGAGGCAGCTTTGCAGCAGGCGGATTGGGTGGTGATTGCCCTGATGGATCTGGATCCATTGCAGCCCAGGTCCCAGGTTGTTTATCGCTTCCTCTCCGAACGGGAAGAACTGCTGCGGAACAAGAAGATTGTCATGTTTGCGTTTGGCGCCCCTTATTACCTGGATGCAACCGATATATCCAAATTGAGTGCTTACTATGGTCTGTTCAGTAAATCGGAGCATTTCCAGGATATTGCGGCGCGCCTCTTGTTCCAGGAGATTACGCCGATCGGGTCGCTACCGGTTTCCGTTCCAGGGATTGGCTACGACCTGCTCTCTGCAACTGCCCCGGATCCCAACCAGGTGATCGGGCTCTACCTGGACCTACCGCCTGTTCCAACCCCATCGCCGGGTGGAACGCCCGAACCTACCCCATCTCCCAATCTCAAGGTGGGTGATACGCTGAACATTTATACGAATGTAATCTTGGACCATAACCAGAACCCCGTTCCCGATGGGACTACGGTTCGGTTCAGGGTGTCGCTCAGCGGTGAGACCGGCATCATACAACAATACGAAGCGGAAACCTATGATGGCGTGGCGCGGATCTCTTTTGGGCTTGAGCGCCCTGGTTTGATTGAAATCCAGGCAGTCAGTGAACCGGCAATCACATCGGTGGTGTTGAAATTGGATGTCACGACTGAAGGGGTCAGCATAACCGTTATTGCGCCTACGGCCTCCCAGATCGTGGATACACCTACGATCATTTCGCCAACGCCAGATGGCGACAATGGCGCAATCACACAGAGGGATTCTCTTGGTTTTGGTAACTGGCTAATGGCGATCGTTTTATTGAGTGGGATCGTGATGTTGATCTACTGGCTTGTTATCCGGTTGTTTTCCCCTCAGTGGGGATTGCGCTGGGCACTCGCAAGTTTCATTGGCGGGTTGTTACCATATAACTACATATCCCTTGGTTTGCCGGGCGGGGAAAAATTCATAAAATTGTATGGTTTATTGGGGATACTGTTGCTCGTTCTTTGTGGCGCAGGTTTGGGTTTGCTGGGGGGATGGCTCTGGTATTTGGTTTTAACGAAGAAACGAAAGAATAAGGCTGATCAACAATAGCCAGCCAGAGATTCCAAGCAAGATCTTCTCGATGGTTCCAAATGTGAATGTATGAAGGATCGCTTGGGGCGATCTGGGTTCCTGGCGCGAGGATGGAATATCCCTTCGTTGGCCAACCAGGAATTCCTGCAATACATCAATCGATTCGGGACGGTTTTCCGGGTGAAGTTCCATCGCCCACAGAATGGCGCGCTCTGTGCGGAGACTGATCGCTGGATTAACCTGGCGTGGGAGGGTGAGTTTATCCGGATGGAGGAAGCGTTCACGTGCATCTGAAGGCGGCTTATTGGTCAGCAGGTGGTACAGGGTGGCCCCATAGGCGTAGATATCGCTGCGAGCGTCGGTATGCCGCCCATCATCCCCGTATTGTTCGAGCGGCGTGTAAAGGGCAGTGCCACGCCCCTGGATGACGGTTACAGTCATTTCATCCGGGACGAGCACCTTGACCAGCCCAAAATCCACCAATTTCAACAGCCCATTCGGTGTGATCTTGAGGTTGCTGGGCTTGATGTCGCGATGAACAAGGGGAGGGTTCTGTTTGTGCAGGTAGGAGAGGGCTTCTGCAAGCTGGGCAGCCCACGAGAGTACATCCCTTTCGGAAAGAAACATGCTGCGCTGTCGGGCTTCCTGCATGATCTCACGCAAATCTTTGCCGGGCACGAAATCCATAACCAGGTAATCGCGTTGATCGTTGGAAAAGAAGTCGGAGACTTTGGGCAGGTTGGGATGGTCCAGGCGCGCCAAAACAGTGGCTTCACGAAAGAATTGCTCGCGAGCCTCTTTCAGCAAGTTGTCGGGGAGACTGCGGTCGTATTCCACTTCCTTGAGTGCACATCGGCGACCTTCTAGGCGTGTGTCGTTGGCAAGATAGATGTTACCCATCCCGCCATGGCCGATGCGTTCCAGAATGCGGTAGCGACCTCGGAGAACTTCCCCGTCCTTCAGCGCCTGGGGCATGTGCTCTCCCAAATTGGGTTTGATTCGACAGAGTAGGACTGTGCAATTGGCTCAGTTTCGGCGTTGGCTTTTGGCCCTGTCCATATTGCACAGAATCGCAATAATCTGCTATATTATAAACGTCTTTCAATCGTTTTACACTCATCCCGATGTGGTTCTCTGGGAATCGCCGGAATAGGGAGGAAATTGGGGGTATGGGGCGGGCGAAGCCCGCCCCATACCCCCATCTCTTCCCATCCATCACAGCAACTCCCGGAGAACCCCCAATGTTTGACGCGTGGGAGCAAGATGCAATGGAAAACCTCGAAGAATTCCCCTTGCTGGTAGCACAATCCGGCCCGCTCAAGAGCCAGCGCTGGGCGCTTGACCAACCGCTGGTTATCGGGCGCGAACAGCACTGCGACATTGTGATCGATGACCGTCAAGTATCCCGCTTCCATGCCCGGCTGACGCCTTCTGGCGGGAACGTGATCCTGGAAGACCTGGGAAGCCGGAACGGGACGTACCACAATGGCGGTCAGATCGAGAATCCCATCCTGTTGCAGGATGGCGATACGATCCAAATCTCTCTGGTACAAACCTTCATGTTCTTTGTTTCGGATGCTACCATGCCGCTGGATGAAGTGGAGCCGGCTGGACGCCTGCGCCTAGATGTCCGCTCGCGAAAGGTGTGGGTGAACAACCAGCAATTAGTGCCAGCCTTGTCTGCCATGCAATTCCACGTTTTGCAGACCTTGTATGATCGCCAGGGACAGGTTATCTCGCGCCAGGATTTGATCAGCACCGCTTGGGGGGATGAGCAGGCCATTGGCGTGACCGACCAGGCGCTGGACGCACTCGTTCGCCGCCTGCGTGACCGGCTGGCGGCGCTGGATCCGACCCATGTTTATATCGTCACCGTCCGGGGGCATGGTGTGCGGCTGGACAACCCGCCGATGGATTAATGCTCCTCAAACCATCAGGATACAAGATGAACAAGGAAAGCCCCCGCCTCTTCACGGAGAGCGGGGGCTTGTGCTTTCATTTCTGCATGCTTCTCTTCATCGAGAATTTCAATACCGCGCGGTAGACGGCATCCAGCCGTTCGAGCGTTGCTTTCGTTTCTGCATCGGGTTGTTCCCCAGTGCGTGATTCCGTTTGCGCCAGCGCGCTGCCTATAAAGTTGGTGAATTCGGGGGTGACCTTTTCGGCATTTTCCTGGATCAACTTATCCAAACCGGCATCATCTTTGGCTTCCAGAAACTTTTGCAGCAATTCGTACTCCGGGGGAGGTGTGGATGCTTCCTGCAGAACCGATACGATCCTCCCCAGTTTCT
Organism: Chloroflexota bacterium; assembly: GCA_041301605.1. GTDB lineage: Bacteria > Chloroflexota > Anaerolineae > Anaerolineales > Villigracilaceae > VGNO01. Next base: position 10,274 of record JBFYSM010000445.1, read on the forward strand.
TGAACTCTGCCTCGTTATTGTTCTTCTTTGCTTCCTGCAAGGCCCGGTTCAGTACCTGGATGAAGATGTCTGAGATCTCTTCGATATGTTCTGATGTTGCTGTCTCGATATCCTCTGCGGATACAAGGGTCTGGAGCAATTCGCCGGCGCGCTTATATTCCTCCTCCACGCGCTGGTCGATCTGGCGAGTGAGATCCAACAGGCGCTCGCGCAGGGATTCCAGTTTCTTGCGTTCATCGCCGGTCCTGGTCTCGAGGCGCTCGGAGAGCATCTGGAAGAACTGGTAATCCAGGCCGGGGCGGGTCATGCTGACCAGGGCGGTAAGGCGCTCCTCGTTGGGGGCTTCGATCAGGATATCGAGCAATTTCTCACGGGTCAGTTCCTTGCCGGCTGATTGGAGGGTCTTGACGGCCTCTTCCAGTTCCTTGACCTGGCCGGAGATCTGCTTTCCATATTCGGTGTTTTCCAGCAGCAAATTTTGCAGTGCGCCCATTTGCTGGCCGATTTGCTCCTGGCTGCTGGCGAGGGCGCCTTCCGCCAGGCGGCTGAACAGGGCAAAGAATTCGGCATCCAGCAAAGCTGATTCCTGCTTGATGATCTCCTTGCGAACATCTTCGCTGGAGGCTGCCAGTAGTTTTTCGATCAGCAACATGCGCTTTTGTTGGGCTTCGATCATTTCCGGGGTGATCCCGTCTGCGCCCAGGATGTGTTCGATCAAGCTCTGGTAGGTCAGGAAACTCTTCGGTTGCAACAGGTAGGCTTTCCGTTTTTCAGCAGGAAGGCGGTTCGTAACCTGGGTGATGAGCGGGCCGATGATCTTTTCCTGTTCATTGACCGGCATACCCAGTTCCGAAGGGAAATAGGTCAACAGGAGTTGCTTATCAGCATCATGGTAGATGATCGGCGTGGCCAGCGCTCCGGCGTACCCGCAGTGCGGACAGGCGGCGTAGTTCGAGACACCTCCCAGGAACCGCTGCTTGGCGCCTGGATCGGCGGAGACATCGAAGAGCTGTTCGACTTGCGCTGCGATGGGCTGCCGGCAGCGCGGGCAATTGATCTGCGTTCGAGAAGGGGGCATGTTTTCTTTCCGATTGATTGATTGGATTTTTGGATAACCGGGCTATTGTACCCGATAGTTGCTAGCGCGGGAGCGAGAAACAGATGCGTGCCCCGGAATTGGGCTTGGGGTCCACCCAGATCCGCCCGCCATGGGCTTCGACGAGGGCGCGCGCCAGGTACAACCCCAGCCCGGCCCCTTTGGTCAATTTGACCGCGCCGGTCGAGCGGTAGAAGCGGTCAAATACATGAGGAATATCCTCCGGTGCTATCCCCGGCCCCTGGTCGCTGACGCAGATGATCACCT
>JBFYSM010000490.1:0-3550 GCA_041301605.1 Chloroflexota bacterium
ATCTTCTGCTCCAAGGCGGCAAGCTCGGCATCGAATTCGACTTGCAACTCCTTCAGTTGCTTTTGAACCGCCTCAACCGTTTCTTCTGCGCGGTCGATATCCTTGCTCTCTTCGATCGAGCGACTCACCCCGCGCATGGCGGTGGAGGCCCGGCCGATCGTTGACCCGCTGATCTTGCGGCCGGTAAAAGCACCCAAGATAGTGGATCCCACCGAGATGGCTGTTTTGATCTTGGCCTGCTTGGCTTGCTCGGCTTGTTTATCAACTGCCTGTTGAGCCCGCCTCATTCGTTCCTGCAAAGTGGCAATTTTAGCTGCATATTTTTTGCGAAGGTTTTCCGCCATTTCATCCCTCTGCTCGCGTGCATATTGCTGCATGCGTACCCGGAAGTCGCGCTCTGTTTCGCCCGGTTCCGAGTTCTTCTTCAAGCTGGGGCTTTTGAACAATTCCAGTTTTTGTGAAGCGTAGAGCCAGTTTTGCAGATCGCGATTCCAGTTCGTATAGTTGGCAGCCAGGCTGGCGGCAGGTGGAACTTGAGCAAAAAGGCCATCGGAAGCTGGGGATTTTTCCAAGTCTGCGGCTGGTATATCCACTGCCCGGGCGTTATCCCAGACAACAGGGATGGCGTTATCTGTGACTGGCGTGAGGAAAACCAGGTTCTCTGAACCATAGATGTTTGCCTTGGCATTGGCGAAGTTGATCTTTACTGCGCCGATAATCTGGGGTTGGTAAAGCAATGAACTACCTTCCGATGCCCTGCCCCGCACCGGGACGAAGAAACTGGAAATATTGGGCGGCAATGCCGGCGCCTGTTTGGAAGTTGTACCCCCACCATCGACGACTGGCAATGCGCTTCTGGCCGGTACACTCTCTGTAATTGGGATGGTTGCCTTATGTGGATCCATCAATTGCTTGATCTGATCCCGGGTAAGCGGGCCGCGCAAGTAGGAGAGAGCCCAACGGGTTTTGAAGAGCTCCGGGGCATCTTCGTGAGTGTTGTTCAGGAGAAAGACGCGGCTATCCAGGCTGGAGAGTATTTTATCGATTTCCTCCTTCTTGAAGTAACCGCCGGCCGTAGCAGTAGCGCTTTCCAGCCCATCGAGCAGGCGCGCTTTGTCGCGTTCGGTTTGCAGGCGGCCGATGAACCAGGTTCCAGCATTTGAAAGAGCCTTGTAATCCAAGTCTACAGGGTTTTGGGTAGCCAGTACCATGGCAATGCCATATGCCCTTGCCTGTTTCAGCATGGTGAGCATGGGTATTTTGGATGGGGGATTGCTGACAGGTGGAAGGAAGCCAAATATCTCATCCATGTAGACAATTGCACGCAGGCTGGTGGTGCCCGGCTGGCCTCTCATCCAGCCAATGATCTGGTTTACCAGCAGCGATACGAAGAACATCCTTTCCGGGTCACTCAGGTGGGCGATGGAGAAGATGGCAATGCGCGGTTTGCCATTTTGGGTATATAGGATATTCCCAATGTCCAATGGCGTTCCCTTGAGCCAGGCTTCGAAACCGGGCGAGGCAAGCAGATTGTTCAGAGCCATCACCAGGTTGAAGCGATCTTTTGATGGGTAAAAAGATTCCAGATCCAGTACGCCAATTTTTGTGATGGGGGGGGTCTGGACCATTTGAATGAGAACTGCCAGATCTAGATCCTGGCCCTTACGCCAGAGAATATCCATTATGGTGGAGAGGAGAATGTGCTCTTTGCTCTGGACCGGGTCAGCTTCGATACCGACCAGGCCGAGCAGGCTGGTCACGGTTGTGCTGATCCGCTCACGCAACAGATCCGGATCGTTGAGAATGGCAATCTCAGGAACTGCGAAGGATTTCAAGATGGATACCTGGATGCCGGCACTGCTTCCAGGTGTATAGATGACCATCTCTGCTGCATCTCTCAGCCGTTGGATGCGTTCACCGCTTTGATTCCAGTCTGCCAATCCTTTCTTCCAGGTTTCTGCCTGTTGGGAGGCGAATTCCTCGGCGGATAAACCTTTTTTCCTGGCATCATCCAGGTTGATCCAGGGGAGGAAATCTTCCCCTCTAAGCAGCGGAAAGGTCAGCAGGAGGTTGGCCAGATCCCCTTTTGGATCGATCAGGATTGACGGAACCCCGTCGATGGCGGCTTCTTCGATCAGCGAGATGCATAAGCCGGTCTTGCCGCTCCCTGTCATTCCGATGCAGACGGCATGCGTAACGAGGTCTTTGGAATCATATAACAGCATTTCATTTTTGGTATTCTTGCTGCCCATATCGTACGTGCGCCCAAGATAGAACACACCTAATTTTTCGTATTCTTCCATTTGTGCTCTCTCCTCGCTTGTTGTAGGTTCATGTATTCTTGCGTAGATGTATCATACTATAAAAGTTCCATCATTGCATATCGACCATATCTGGTAAATAAAAAATAGGGCGGCATGTGCCACCCTATTCAGAGTGAAAACCCGGGATTAATATTTTACAGCCCGAGGCAATTGCTTGGCTTGGGCGATCCAATCCTCAACCTGCGCTTCGGTCGGCAATTTCCGCACCTTCTTCTTTGCCTCGTTGACCTCAGCCATTTTCTGGTACAAGCTGGAGGCTTTCCGCCGGGCAAGTTCAGCGACTGTATCCACGCCAGCAGCTTCCAAGAGATCGGAGTATTCCCCGCCAATACCTTTGATCCGGAAGAGATCCACCCGGTTGACCCATTCGAGGATCAATTTGTCGCTGATGCCCGATTTTTCTGCAATGGCCTTCCGGCCAGCAGGTGTTGCACCTTGTTCCAACAGATCATTCGTGGAAGCAACCCCAGCCTTCGCCAATTTGTTGGCGTATGTTTTTCCAATCCCTTCCACATCTACTAATTTTGTCATATCCACCTCCTAACTGGTTTGTTTTATTCCGGGTTTGCTAGGAAACGCCCCCGCCCGTAGTGCTTGGGGGAGGAGTGCCAGGGGTTCTTTGAATATTGACATATTTCTTGCCAACATACCCCTCCTTACCTTCCACCTTGACCTTCAACCAGTCTGCCAGTTCCTCCACGATTTCGAGTTCGGTATCGGGCTTCAGGTATGCAATTGGAGGCTCATAATCCATGCCGGGCCCGGAGCGCAATTTGAGGTTTCCGGTGGTTTTTCCCTTGAGAACGCGGGGGGCACTGGCGGCAGCTCTGGCAGCAGCAGCTTTTTCAGCAGCGGTTATTGCGGCAGCGGCGCGTTCTGCGGCGGCTTTTTGGGCCGCAGCCTTGTCAGCAGCGGCCTTTTCAGCAGCAGCTTTCGCGGCCGCAGCTTGCTGGGCAGCCATCTTTACCTTCAGTTCGGCGGTCTCCTTCTTGGCGGCTTCGGCCTCCTGCTGGGCCTTTGCGGCCGCGGCTTTCTCGTCGCGGCTGGACAACGCGTCTACGGCCTTATCCAGTAGGGTCTTCTTTTTCTCTGTCATTTTATACTCCTTTCTTGATCTATTCAAAATAGCTCGGATATTATCTTTATTATTATAACCTTTTTTTATATCTATAATATGCGGACGCGCAGCTTTACATATAGGCTTGTGTTATCTTAACAGAAGTGCA
>JBFYSM010000537.1:0-8232 GCA_041301605.1 Chloroflexota bacterium
GCGGCGATTGGTCAGGCCTGCCGGTTGTTCAAACAGCCTTGCAAGAGGGACACACAGTTGCTTCCACGGAAATCATTCCTATTGAGTACCTGGAAACGATCAACCTGGCGGACCAGGCAAAGATCGAATTGGTGGACACCCCCCAGGCCGCCGAGCAACTCTTCGATCCACGCGAGGGTACTGCCGGGCTGGCCCTCTTTGGCATTACGCCTATCCTCGATCCCGAACAACATGTCAAGGGTATGGTGATCGCTTTCCATATCTTCAACAACGATTTCACCCTGGTGGACCAGATCAAGGAAGTCGCCGGCATCGATACCGTCACCATCTTCATGGGCGATCTGCGCGTCTCCACGAACGTGATGACCGCTGAAGGCATCCGGGCAGTGGGCACCCGCCTGTCGAAAGAAGTAGGCGATATCGTCCTGCTTCAGGGACGGGAGTATGTTGGCACGGCTTTTGTTGTGGATCAAGATTACATCACGCGTTATGAGCCGCTCTACGATCAATCCCATCAGATCGTTGGCATCCTGTATGTAGGCGTGCGGCAGGCTTCCTACCTGCGCCTGATCAACGCCTTCGACCAGCGCACAACCATGGTTGCCTTCCTGACCATCCTGATGACCTTCCTCCTGGCAACCCCGGTCTCCCGTTTTATCACCCAACCCCTGAAGGAATTGCGTGGACTGGTCAAGGCCAGCCGCCGGGTAGCCGGGGGAGATTTGGATGCCCGCGCCCCGGTCGCTGCGGGCGGCGAGGTGGGATTGGTGGCTGAATCTTTCAACATCATGCTGGATACCCTCCAGGCCACCCAGGATCAACTGCTCCATTCCGAAAAACTGGCCTCACTCGGCCAACTGGCAGCCGGTGTAGCCCATGAATTGAACAACCCACTGGCCACGATCCTGCTCTATGCTGAAACCATGCAGAGGGAATGCAAGGAGGATGTCCCCACTCAGGCTGATCTGAAGATGATCGTCAACGAAACCCGGCGCTGCAAGCGGATCGTATCGGACCTGTTGAACTTCGCCCGCCAGAACCAGGTGATCGCCCAACTGACCGACCTGCACGGGATCATCCGGGAACTGATCGAACTGATCTCCCGGCAAGACAGCAAGGTAACATTCAAAACTGAACTGGATCCCCACCTGCCCGTGATCGAGGCGGACCCATCCCAACTCCGGCAGGTGTTCCTCAACCTGATCACGAATGCCATCGAAGCCATGCCGGAGGGTGGTACCCTTACCCTGCGAACGCGCGACGAACATAACCAGACGGTGACAGTCGAAGTGCAGGATACCGGCATCGGCATCCCGGATGAGAACCTCGGCAGACTGTTCATCCCATTCTTTACCACCAAACCGATTGGCAAAGGGACAGGCCTGGGGCTGGCAATCGCCTACGGGATCGTCAAGATGCACCGCGGGCAGATCACCGCCCGGAGCAAAGTGGGTGAAGGGGCCACCTTCACCATCAACCTGCCAGTTAAGGTTCCACCGATCGCAGAGCGTACACTGCCCGGGGCGAAAACAAATGGTGATCAAACCCTGATCGGATAAACACCATGAACATTCCCAAAATTCTCGTTGTGGATGATGAAATTGGTATTTGCCAGGCGGTCCAGCGCGCCTTGCAGCCGACCGGATTCCAAGTAGACACCACCACTTCAGGGGAGAAATGCCTGGATATCATCCAGAAGGGGAATTATGATCTTGTGCTGTTGGATGTGATGATGCCGGGTGTCAACGGAATCGAATTGATCGCATCCATCCACGAACACGATCCCGAAATTGTCTGCATCATCATCACCGGTTATGCCACGGTCGAACTGGCAGTGCAAGCCATTAAAAATGGTGCCTATGATTTCCTGACCAAGCCTTTTTCCCTCGATGACTTGCTGCTGGCCGTCAACCAGGGATTGGAACGTCACAAACTCTCGCTGGAGGCCCGGCGCGCCGAGGCGGCCGAGGCGGAAGCCAGGCAACTGGCGGCAGAGAAAGAACGCCTGGAGGAGCTCGACCGCGCCAAGCAGCAATTCATCAATCTGGTGACGCACGAATTGAAAGCGCCGGTTGCAGCCATCCAGAACTACCTTTATATCATCCGCGATGGCTATGCTTCACCCGAAGAACAGGCTGGACTGTTGGAAAAGTGCCTGGTACGTTCTGAGGAAGAACTGACCCTGCTCAGCGATCTGCTCGAGTTGGGAAAAATCCAGGCCATGGAGTCGCAAGCCAAAAGTTCAACCGCATCTTTGAAGGATGCCCTTGAAGGAGTGCTGGAAACCTTCAAGGAACAGATTGCACAGAAACACCTGGTACTGGATGTATCCATCACAGATCCCATTCCACCCGCAACGGGCCTGCCGGAACAACTTAAGAGCCTGTGGGGCAACCTGATCGATAATGCCATCAAATACACACCTGAAAATGGGAGCATTTCAGTTCGACTCTATACCGAGCAGGGGAACGTGATGGGGGAGGTAAGCGACACCGGCATCGGCATCCCGCCCGAAGAACAGGGAAGACTTTTCGGCGAATTTTTCCGTGCCAGGAACGCCAAAGATTTGGAGATCCGGGGCACCGGTTTGGGCTTGGTGATCGTCAAGCGGGTGGTCGAGGCGGCGGGAGGGCGAATCTCTGTTCAATCCGAGCCCGGTCGCGGGTCGACATTCAAGTTCCGAATCCCACCTGCCACCGGGTGACAATCCTGGAACTGGCTTGAGGTTGGGTGGTTATCCAAAAAGGGCAAGGCGAAATTAATTTCGCCCTATATTACACCATTTTAATTATGATTGCAATTGTCCGAATTTTTGTGTACAATATATTCATCCTTATCCGTTTATTGCCCCAAGGAGGAGCACGATGAAATTCCTGTATCCTGTTCCAGCCAGCACAGAAGTCACCCAAACGTTCGAAGACCATGTCCGCCGCGCGGCAGCCATCAACTTGCAGAACTACAATGGAGGCATCGATTTTGCGGTCGGCACCGGCTCATCAGTGAAAGCGGCCCAGGCCGGTACTGTTTCCGTCATTCGGAACGATGCCACTGGATATGGCATGCATGTCCGCATCCAGCACGCCGATGGTCACCTGACCGTCTACGGGCACCTGCTTTCCGCCAGCGTTGCGGTTGGCGATGAGGTCACTGCCGGCCAGGTGATCGGGAAATCCGATAACACCGGCACATCAACCGGTCCGCACCTGCACTTCGAACTGCGCATGAACAATCACCCGATCGACCCAATGCCGCTGCTGGTTACTTCGGTGGCTGCACTCACGGGAGAAGTCGAGGAAGTTCCTGTGCAACCTGCCACGGTGGGCAACGAACCAGCCCAGTTCCCCAAGCTTCCCAAGGTTCGCGTTGTGACTGCAGCCCTGCGGGTCCGCTCGAAACCCGGCACGGATGGCCTGCACCTGACGAACCTGCCTGCCGGACTTGAAGTAGAAGTCATTCGGAAGATCGTCAAGGGCAACGATATCTGGCTCCAGATTGGCCACGATCAATATGTAGCAATGAAATTCATGGGAGATATCTACGCACAATGGGTATAGCGAAATGAACATCCGCAAAATCTACGAATACGCCCTGCAACGCGAATACGAAGGCAAACGCTTCTTCGAAGAAAACGCCGGCCGGATGCAATCTGCCGCGGCGGTGGATGCCTTCCATAAGCTGGTCGCCGAGGAACAGAAGCACATCGAGTACATCCAGCACCAGATCGACCTGCTCGACCAGGGTCAGGCATCGCAGGTTCCCCCGGATCCGTCCACGATTGAGACCGGCTTCTTCACCAGCCGGGCGGAAAGCGAGGCCATCCAGCAGACAGTCAGCGAGGCGATGGTGGCTGACCTGCCCGTCCTGCGCATGGCGTACCTGATCGAACGTGATTTTGCAGAGTTCTATGAATCTGCAGCCGGCAAGGCCGAGGGCGATGCCAAAAAGGTGCTCGAGACCCTGGCCTACTGGGAGCGCCGTCACGAAGCCCTGTTCAAGGAGATGCACGATAAAGCCTTCGAGGCTTACTCGGAAATGCCCTGGGGAGGCTGAAATTCTCACCACAAAGGCCACAAAGTGGCACAAAGGAAAGAAAAAGGGTTCTCCTTTGTGGGCCTTCATGTCTGTTGTGAAGAAGAATATTAGCCACCCGAAACTTCTGAATCATGTGGTGGTCGAGTAGCCCCGAATGTTCTTTGTGGGGCGTATCGAGACCACATTTAGGTATCTTCTGCTCCTTGTTGGTCTCGATACGGCGGACACTTGCCCTGCGTGCAAGTGCAGGGAGAGCACCGCCTACTTGACCAACGATATGACTTTCAACCAAACTGTTAGGAAGTCAGAAAGATATATTTAATATTGGAGTGATTCATGCAGGCTAACCTTTACGGCGGCATCGAAGGCGGTGGAACCAAGTTTGCCTGCATCGTTGCCCGCAATCCACAAGATATCATTGAAGAGACTCGCTTCCCCACCACTTCACCGGGGGAGACCATGGAACGGGTTATTGATTTCTTCAGACCTCATGCATCTGACCTGGCCGCCATCGGGTTTTCCAGTTTCGGGCCTCTCAGTTTAAACCAAGCCTCCTCAACATATGGCCATGTAACGGCCACCCCAAAACCCGGCTGGTCGGGAGCAGATATTCTCAGCCCGATCCGCCAGGCTTTCCAGCTCCCGGTCGCGTTCGAGCTGGATGTCAATGCCGCCGCCTATGGGGAATGGTACTGGGTGGAGGAAAACCACGCCTGCGACCCGCTTGTGTATTTCACCATCGGCACCGGCATCGGGGCGGGGATCGTGGCCAATGGCCGCCTCGTGCATGGATTGGTCCACCCGGAGGCGGGGCACATGCGCATCCCCCACGATCGGACAAAAGACCCCTTCCCCGGCGTTTGCCCGTTCCATGGGGACTGCTTCGAGGGGTTGGCCACCGGTCCCTCCATTGCTGCCCGCTGGAAGGAAAAAGGCGAAAACCTCCCGGATGATCACCCCGCCTGGGCATTGGAGGCAGAGTACATTGCCGAGGCGATGGTCAACACCATCTGCATGCTATCCCCGCAGCGCATTGTCCTGGGCGGGGGCGTCATGCAGCGCAAACACCTCTTCCCGATGATCCATCAACGGGTGCAGGGAATCCTCAATGGCTATATCGCCTCCCCGGTTATTACAAAAAACATCGAAACCCTGATCGTCCCGCCCGCCCTCGGCACTCGCTCAGGTGTGCTAGGGGCTGTTGCGTTGGCAATATCATTGATGAAATCATGAACCGCGAAGGCCGTGAAGCCCGAGGATCGAACGATGGTGATTCTCAACGCGAATTCCGAGAACAAAGCGAACGCCGCGAAAAAAAAACAGAAAAATTCGCGATGTTCGCCCCATTCGCGCCTTTCGCGTTCCAGAGAACTGCAATGGAACTCAGCAATCTCCGCGGTTAAAGAGGCATAAACAATGCCCCAACTCCACATCGTCACCGGCGCATTCGGCTACTCCGGCAAATACATCACCTCCCGTCTGCTGGATGCAGGCCACCGCGTCCGCACGCTGACCAACTCGCTCCAGCGCGCCAACCCATTTGGCGATAAGGTAGCGGCACACCCCTTCCACTTCGACCAGCCGGAGAAACTGGTCGAATCCCTGCGCGGGGCGGACGTACTCTACAATACCTACTGGGTGCGCTTCAACCATTCCCTTTTCAAGCACGAGGATGCAGTTCGGAATATGTTGACCCTGTTCGAGTCTGCAAAGATGGCCGGGGTGAAACGCATCGTTCATATCAGCATCACCAATCCATCCGAAGATTCCTTACTGGAATATTTCTCCGGAAAGGCCCGCATGGAAAAAGCGTTGATTCAATCTGGCTTATCCTACGCCATCCTGCGCCCGACCGTGCTCTTCGGCAAGGAGGATATCCTCATCAACAACATCGCCTGGGCATTGCGTCACCTGCCGGTCTTCGGCATCTTCGGGGATGGCAGCTACCGCCTCCAGCCCATCTACGTGGATGACCTGGCTGCCCTGGCCGTGGAACAGGGGAAGAAACGCGAGAATATCATCATCGATGCCATCGGCTCGGAGACCTTCACCTACCGTGAACTGGTTAAAACCATCGGCGGGATCATCGGCGTCAATCGCCCAATCCTGTCCATGCCATCCATCATCGGCTACCTGGCCGGCTGGATCATCGGCAAGCTGGTCGGGGATGTGATGATCACCTGGCCCGAAGTGAAAGGATTGATGGCTGATCTCTTGTGTACCGACTCGCCCCCCGCCGGCCAGACCCGCCTGACCGATTGGGCGCGCCAGCATAAGGATAGGCTCGGGAGGCACTATGCTAGTGAACTGAAGCGGCGAAGAGATCGGATAATGCCTTACACGAAGCCATCTGATCCCTGATCACCGCAGGATACATCTTCCCTTTGATGGCAACACATGTATCTCTAGTGGGGTACAATTGTAGCAACCGTATTCATCATTGACCCGATCTCTCCGGGGAGGAAGTGTGTCTGCATCCGCATCATTTACCCAAGAATACAAGATCGGCGACCGGGTTTCTGGTAAGGTGTATCGTATCCTTTCAGACCGAATCCTTTTGCATCTGCCAGGGGATATTCACGGAATCATACGCCAGAGGGAAATGAGCTGGGAAGATAGGCATCCCGACCCATATCAATTAGTAACAGTTGACCAGGAAATTGATGCCATTGTTGTTGGCCATGATATCGAGGGGAGGAGCATAGAACTCAGCCTGCGCCTGACGCAACGTGATCCATGGATGGAATTCGGTAAAACCTGCAAGGCCGGCGACATAGTAGATGGCATTGTTCAACATGTGCGTGAATTTGGTGCATTTGTTGAGATCCAACCAGGTATCGAGGGGATGATTCACGTTTCCGAAATCAGTACGGAGAGAGTAGAGAAAGCACACCAGGCATTATGGGCTGGCGACCATGTTGTTGCAATCGTTAAAGAAATCGATCCCTCACAGCGCCGCTTGACACTGAGCATCAGGGATTATCTCAAATCCCATACACAACCCGGCAAGAAACAGGCTAGGGAGGATTCCACCTTGAGTGATTTCCTGGATGCCTACACCTTGCGTAAAGTTAGCCGCGCCCGGGGAGATATACCCCAGGAGGTAGACTGGCCCGAACCGGAACTCATTCGCAGGGTTTTGATCGTTGATGATCATGAAGGATTCCGCACATCATTGGCACAACTCCTTCAGGAATGGGGATATATCGTCGTGGAGGTGGATCGATGGAATGCAGCTCTCGAAAAGACCGCTGACCAGAATATCGATCTGGCAATCCTTGATCTCTACTTGAGCGAAGGCCCAACCGTTGACCTGGCAGCCAAAATCAGAGAAACATCCCCTCAGGTACACATCTTGATCTTATCCGGTCTGGATGTGGAGGATGCCATCATCCAAAAAGCCCATCACATGGGCGTCACATTGGAATATAAACCAATTCCTTCAGAAACTCTGGTTGCTTACCTGCGTGGGTTGGAAAATACAGCCAAACTGCCATTACCAGTCAGTGAGGAGAGGCAACCGATATCGCCCAAATCCATAAGCTTGCAAAAATTTAGCGATGCCGAGATCGAAGAATTCCTTCGTAAAATAATGGTTCAATCTGAAGCAACGAAAGCAGTTCTTTTCCGCGAATCACATGAACAAAAAGGCTCCATCGAATGGCTTTATCCTCAAGGACTCCAAATTTCAGAAAGCGAAGAAACGCACAACACATTGATTTTCAGCCCTGTCGGTGATGTTCTATTGACCGGAAAACCTTACCTAGTCGCTGACGCCAGGAAGAATCCAGGATTGACAAAATACCTCTACAAGGCAGTCGCTTTCCAATCTTGCGTCGGCATTCCTGTCCAGGTTCCAGATCGTTCCCAGCCGTTTGCCCTCTTCCTGTTCGAAGATACGCCCGGAAAGTTTTCCGAGCAAACCCAATCCATCATCAAAGAATACCTCTCTGAACTTGCCCTCCTGCTCTTCCGGCACAGCATTTTCGATAAACTGCTCTCCGCGCAGGGTGAGCTCCTGCGCTCGCAATTACGAGCCGGAGCACTGCACGATGTACGGAATTCATTGGGAGATATGCAGTTCAAACTCACTCGCCTGGCTGGACGAATGAACGAACTGGAAGATTCACCCTCTCCGAAGTTGATCGCCGATGCTGCTCAAATGATCGGGGAAGTGCAATCGATCTCCGCTCAAATGAA
>JBFYSM010000566.1:0-3456 GCA_041301605.1 Chloroflexota bacterium
GGCAGGAGCAGGGGTCTACTACACGGTCACGATCCAACTGGATGAGATTCCCGCCGGTCTACGCTGGGGAATGAGCGCCTTCGTTGAAATCGAGGTATCCAAGTAATCGCAAGCATCCAGAAATCCTTTGAAGTTTCCATAAATATCAGGGGCTGTCTAAAAAGGAATAGGCAGCCCCCTCATCAAAACGGGGAAAGTTTAAACCAATAGGGGCATGAATAATGGCAAAGTAACCTTGAAGCAATACAACCTGAACCAGCTGAGCTTAATGCCCCCAAGCCCGGAAGAATTGATCCCAGAGCAGCATCTGGTGCACGTAGTCAATCGGGTAGTGAACAAACTGGATATTACGCCCTTGTTGGCAAAGTACAAAGGGGGTGGCACGAGCAGCTAACATCCGCGGATGATCTTTTCTTCGTTCGCATATTGACACTCCTTGTCTATTATATCGAATGGTTCAAGAGTGTCAGATTAAATCTGAACTAGTACAGTTTACTTTGTATGGCTCACAATTTACGAAAACTGGGGATCCAATGGTCGCCAGTTTTTTTGCCTCTTGCCAATCTTGCCTGTCTTTTCTTGCCCTTTCTTGACAGCCCCTTGATTCTTTCAGGCAAGGATGATGTCTAGATTCGCGTACGCATCATCCCGCCATCCACGTGCAGCCCGGTCAGCACCATGCTGGGAGCCACAGCATTGAGGTTTATGTGGTAGCCGGAGCAGTCCACAGCGATGCCCAGGGTCATCATCTTTGCGGCGCTCTTGCCGGTGTTGTAGATGAAACTTCCATCACCGGCAACTTCGCCTCCGAAACGGTTACACATATTTTCTCTGAGATTTCGGGCAAACGAGTTCAGCCCTATGATTATTTGTTCAAAACTTCCGAGATCGAATCGATAACCGCTTGCACCACGTACTTTCGATACGGCCCAACCGGACAACCCGCATAAATCCCGGTGGTCTTTCCATCATGGAACGTCCGCACCAGCGGTTTCTCCCAATCAGGGTAGGGGATTGGGGCGTTGCGGTCATAATCCGGGAAGGCGTTGAACTTCTTCATCGCATGGAAGATCATCAAGTCCGTGTTCTCCGCGGTGAACTCGGTGGGCAGTTCGATGGCGTAGTCAAACCCATCCTCGATGGCTTTGCAATAAGCGGTATGGGTCTCTAACTTGGTGTGCTTCGGGTCCCAGTATTCATCGGCATATTCATCGGACGAGGTGACAATCTCCCATTTGCCCTGCCACGTGGACATCACTGCGCGGATGCGCGCCATGAGGGGCTCACGGTAAAGCGCGGCGTGCGTGTCCTGCGTCTCCTTCTTGAATGGATGCCCGTGTCGCGAGATGATAACCAGGATGCTCGCATCTTTTCGTAGACCTTTGAGCTGGTCCGTCAAAATCTGGGCATATGCCTCCCGCATGGGACTCTGGTTCCCAACCTGGTCGGCCATGATGACCTTGGCGCGTCCTGCCACATACTCGTAGGTCTTCACCAACGAGTGGCCGAAATCCTCAAAGTCGCTGTACACCGCGCTGTCGATGTTCTGGTAAACAATGGTCTCACAGCCCGATGCCAGTAATCCATCGACGGCGTTCTTGATGGGAAATGGATCTGTGTAATAAACATTGCGGAACTCGGTTCCCGGGAAACGTTTGCCCAGTTCCGCAACGGCTTCATCGTATACCTTGCGCAGTTGGCTCCGCCATGACACCTTCTTCTCGGGCATCAGGTGTCCGTAATACCAGCCAACCACTTTTGCCCCAACCTTGTCGCACACATCGGGGAAGCCGTTCGGTCCATCTCCCTTGTAGAGGAAGTAACCGTGATCCCACGGGTTCTTCTTGTTGGCTTTGACCCACTTGTACTCACATTCCACGTAAGGTTTACCCGCTTTATTGGTGAAGGAGCCATTGCCATCGATCAACTGTTTTGGCTTGAACTCCTGGCGCGCCAGCGGGTTCTCAGGGTCAATGAGACCCGTCCCGCGGTCGGCGAGGATCATTTTGACCAGGAAGGGGGGCAGGATGTACTCGAAAACGTGCCTCATGAAGTGAATGTAGAACTCCGGCTCGTAATCCTCCGGCATGCCCAGTTCGCCGATGATTACGCCGACTTTCCCGGTAGCCTTCCCGGGCTGGTTCTTGAACAGGACTTCGTAGCCGTACTGCTTGCCATATTTTTTCTTGAGTTTCTTGTCGTCCATGGTGCCACTCATTCAGTTTGTCATTTCAAAAGTGTAATTACGGTAGAGCAGCCAGCAGGCTGCCGCAAAGGCGATCTGCCCGATGGAGTTCATGGTTTCTTCGATCCATTGCGCAGCAACGGTTTGTTCGCTGCCGCTGGCCATGCCGCTCATCCCCAGCATGCACAGCACAGCCACGATGAAAAGGGAAGCTGCCAGCGGTGCCTTGCGTTTGAAGGAAATGTAGGTCAGGATACCCTGCGCGCCGAGGCTGGAGAGGGTCATGATGGCAAGCAAGGGAATTTTCCACGGGGCGATCGCCAAGATGATGGCGGGGGCCTTGAATGGCTTGGTGCGAGCCAGCAGGATGGTGGTCACCAGCAAGGCCAGGAAGCCGGGGGCCAGCAGGATGAACTGGATTTCACTCATCCATTGGATGTCGGCCATGCCGAGAGTGTAGATCAGCTTCCAGGTTGCCTTTAGCATGCCACCGGAGAAGATCAGCAGCGACCCGGTCATGCAAACCCGCGAGCAGGGAGCGCCGAGTGCCAGGCGCATAGTCCGCACGAGGAATAACGCGCCGACCAGGAAAGCAATGTTGGGCACGTAGTCCAATAAAGCCAGAGGAAGAGTGTAGGTTTCCATAGTGTCTGCAAAAACACGAATTCAGGAAGATGAAGGATGAAAAGGGGAGATTATCCGCAACTGTTGTTCTTCATTCTCTTTCCAGCACGAATCCACACCCGTACACCCACTCGCCGTTTTCTTTGTACTTGTGCTCGCACAGGATTATCTTGACAAGCGAGCCGGGCAGTCTCTTTCTGTTCGGCCACTGAATTTTCAAGATTTGATCATTTAAACTTCTGAGCTAATATAGCAAATTTACCGGAGGGAATCATTCATACTGGACAGCCTCCAAAATTTTCACCCGGGCTGCCCGTCTGGCTGGTAATACCGCCGCCAGTTGAGAGATTACCAGGGCTGCCACCAGGCTGAAAAATAATCCGCTCAGGGGCATGATGAAAGTCAGTTGGTAACCAGACATGGTTGTCATGCCGATGAAAAGGATGCGCGCCAGGATCACACCTGTCCCCAAGCCCAGGATGCCGCCAATGATCCCAATCAGTCCTGCTTCTGCCAACACCATGATGATCAGTTGGGCACGGGTCATGCCGATCGCCCGCAGCATGCCAATTTCCTGCATCCGCTCCATGACGCTCATCGTGAGTGTATTGACAATCCCCAGGGAACCCACCACGATGGCGATCAGG
>JBFYSM010000587.1:0-6022 GCA_041301605.1 Chloroflexota bacterium
CATCCGCACCCACCCAGCCCCCTCAGGCTCCGCCTGCAACTACGGGCGTACAATATCACTTCGTTACCAATGAATTGCAGATCCCCACCACGCAAGCGCAGACCCAAGCCTTTGCGCTGAATGTGGATGGGGATCCGCAACAGCATCCCGACAATCTATTCGGAACTCTGCTGACCTTGCTCGCGTCTGCCGCCCCAAGCCTTGAATTACAGGAGAGTCTCGATCAAGCCATTAATAGTGGCCAACTGGTCTCGCTTCACGTAGTGAAGGCAGACGATCCCCTGAACGACCCGAACGTTTCGTGGTTCATATACCTGGGAAAACAGACCCTTTCGGCGCCCAGCTTCGATGGCTCTGATAAGTTCACGCTCGATCCCGCCACGCCTGCTAACGCGCCGATTGTCGGCGCGCTGACGAACGGTCGCTTCACAGGCGGTCCGGGCACAGCACACATTCGGATATTTCTCTTGGGCCAGGCGGTTGAGGTGGATTTACTCGGTGTACGCCTCGAAGCTGACTTAAGCGCACAGGGTTGTGCCACCGGGAAACTGGGGGGTGGTGTGACAGGCGACGAGTTCCGCGGTAATCTGCTTCCCGCAATTGCAGACGGACTCAATCAAGCAATCAAAGCAAATCAGGCTCTGGCAAACACCCTCCTGCTGGTTTTCGACTCGGACCGTAATGGGACCATTACCGTCCAAGAGCTTGAGAACAATCCCCTGTTGATGCTCGCAATCTCTCCCGATCTCGACCTTCTGGATGCCTCCGGCAAGTTCAATCCGGGCCAGGATGGTGAGAAAGACTCGTATTCGGTAGGCCTGGGCTTTACCTGCGTACCTGCCATCTTTACTGCGCCCGGGGATTAGCATCGGCAGCACGCAACTTGCAATAAACTGTTTCCCCCAAGTGGCGGAGAACAACACCCCCCACTTGATGGATGTGGCCCGGGAATGTTTGTAATATGATTAAGTGGCGGTGTGTCTATTCGCGCGTTTGCGGCGACTGACATTAGTACAAGAAAGACATCCGGCACACGATGAAAGGCACAAACAGGAAAATGGAGACGATAACCGAGCTATCTCTGAAAGATTCAGAGCTTCGTTACCGCCGCCTGTTTGAAGCAGCCCAGGATGGGATTTTAATTCTGGATGCAGAAACGGGGGCGATTACAGATGTCAATCCTTTTATGATCAATATGTTGGGATATTCGCGCGAAGAGTTCATAAAAAAGAAGCTCTGGGAAGTGGGCGCCTTCAAAGATATAAAGGCCAGTAAGGATGCCTTCCAGGCTTTACAGAAGAATGAATACATTCGATATAAGGATTTACCGCTTAGAGCAAAAGACGGGCAGCTGATTCAGGTCGAATTCGTCAGTAACGTATATTTGGCGGGCAGTGAGAAGGTGATCCAATGCAATATCCGCGACATCACAGAGCGTAAAAAAGCTCAGGATGCCCTGCTTGAGAGCGAAGCACGCCTACGCGAGCAGTCCGTTCGGGATCATCTGACCGGTCTATTCAACCGGCACTATATGGAAGAGACCCTGGAACGCGAGTTGCTTCGAGCCTCACGTAAACAACTTCCATTAGGCATCATTATGCTGGATGTGGATGATTTCAAGCGATTCAACGATACCCGCGGCCATGCTGCGGGCGACGCGATCTTGCGTGAACTGGGTAATTTTCTGCTTGGGCATGTTCGCGGAGGGGATGTCGCCTGTCGTTATGGTGGCGATGAATTCATAATTGTCCTGCCCGATGCCTCACGGGTAGTGACGTGCGAGCGCGCCGAACTTATTTGCGAATATGCCAAACAAATCCATCTCCAATTCGAAGGGCAAACCCTTCAGGCGGTTACACTCTCACTTGGCGTCGCAGGCTTCCCAGAGGATGGCTCTACGAGTGCGGCAATTTTGAGAGCTGTTGATGCTGCGCTTTATCGCGCCAAGCGAGAAGGATCTGGTCGGGTGATTGTGGCAAACTAGGCATCCTATCAGGGGGATTTTCCGCGGGGATAACTTGAATAACACGACCCAATCATTAAACCCCTGAAGCGTGATTCCTCCCCCAAGTGGCGGAGATAAAAACTCCCCAGATGATGGATGCAACCAGACAGTCAGTACCATACAATGAGAAAGAGTAAAAAAAGAACAACCTGAAATCAATTGCATACCAAACAAAAGGAGTCCTCCATGTCCGTCGCAAAAGTAACTGAAATCATAGCATCTTCCCCAAAGAGTTTTGATGATGCGATCAAGATCGGCGTCGCGCGCGCTCATAAAACACTCACCAACCTCAAGTCCGCATGGGTCAAGAGTCAGCAAATTGAACTGGAAGATGATGGACAAATCAAGGAATACCGCGTCCAGTTGAAAATCACGTTCGTTATCGAAGACTGATTGAGAGAAATCCCGCATAGGAATTGAGCAGGATCAACCTACAACCTTCCTGGTAAGGATGATTTGCAATGCCATTCCTGGAATAGCGCAGGTGACGGAGGATTACTCAGCCTTCTGCATCCCTCAAGTGGCGGAGGCAAACACTCCCCGATCGATGGATGTGACCAGGGGTGGTAACTGTAGAATGACAATTGAGTTGCATACGGTTGCATCAATCGCGATTTGCCAGGCTTCATTGAGCGACTCAGCCTGCAGGTTGTCCGACCCTGCCACGCCCGGACCAAACGTCGGACCCCGCTAAAGAACGTTTATGTGAAAGGAGATACAAACATGAAACTCACTCCTCCGAAGGTTATCACCTGGTGGATTGCCCTTATCCTTGGTGTCCTTGGGCTCCTCGGTTTCCTGGGCGTTATAGCTGGTCTGAGCCAATACGCGTTCTGGCTCGTCGCAGCTGGGCTCGCCTTAATGCTGGTTGCAACACTCGTTAAGAACCTCTAGCGGTTCGAGTGCGTGAACCCTGGGGTTGAGAATCGGTCCGGGTCACCCTGGGGTTCACACGATCTCCGTTGGAGCGGCAATCGTGTTTTTTCTGGAGAAGAAAATGATTAACTTCATTATTTGGATCATTGCAGGGGCTTTGGTCGGTTGGGTAGCCAGCATCATCATGAGGACGAACAAACGGCAGGGCCTGATCGGCGATATTATTGTGGGCATTGTGGGTGCGTTCGTGGGAGGCTACTTCCTGAGCCCGCTGTTCAACGTCAGCACGATCAACCAGAGCGACTTCAGCATCCCGGCTTTGTTGGTGTCGTTGGGAGGTGCTGTCATCCTGCTGGCAATCTTCAAGATTTTCCGCAATATAGGCGTGGTCCTGGTGATTATCATCATTGTGCTAATCATCTACACATATTTCAGTTGCTGGCCAATGGCATCAACATCAACGTTTTGCACCACTATCAGAGGATTCCTGCCATAGCGCAGGTGGCGTATTGTTACTCGTCAACCGCATTTTAATCTCCTCCCCCAAGTGGCGGATGCAAACACTCCCCGGTCGATGGATGTGGCCGGGGAGTGTTTGTTGTACCATGAGTATATGACCCGCGTATATTTAGCCAACGCCAAACCCGAAGAGCGCTCCGCCTTACGCCTGCTACTACTGGATTTAAAGATGGAAATAGTTGGCGAAGCGTCCAATTGGCCCACCACGTTATTTCAGGCACCACTCAGCCGCATGGATATGTTGTTGGTGGATTGGGATTTACTTCCCGGTTCGCCTACGGCAGCTCTGGAAGAACTCCGAAAGGCCTGCCCGGCCGCGCTGGTCATTGTCCTCATCAGCCATCTGGATGCCCGTCAGCAAGCCGCACTCTCCGCCGGCGCGGATGCGTTTATCAGCAAAAGTGAGACGCCCGAGCGTGTGGCCGAACGCTTGCGAACCGCCGCCGCGAGCTTGGCTATTAATTGATGCCACTTGGCTGATGAGAAGGACTTGAAAAGCCGGCGCATTGTGCTGCCCCGAGCGCCGGTGCAAACCGGGACAGCTCTTTCAAAGGATCGGAGGATCAAACGATGAACAAAGATATTCTCGAAGGCCAGTGGAAACAAATCCGAGGCGAGGCCAAAGCGTGGTGGGGCAAACTCACCGACGATGATCTGGAGCGGGCCGCCGGCAAGTTCGACGTTCTCGCCGGCTTGCTTCAGGAAAAGTATGGCTACACCCGTCAGGCCGCAGTCGACGAAATCGATAAGCGCGTGACGGCGTTTGAAGCCAGTCTGAAAAAGAAAACCGGATAAATGATCGAAGAGGCACCACAACCCCTTCTCGCGAGAGAAGGGGCATGGGCCAACAAAAAGCACGCACATTCCGTGCAACTCAAACATTCACATAGGAGAAAAAAATGAACATCATCATTTACTTGATCGTTGCCGCAGTGATCGGCTGGATAGCATCTGAGATCATGCATGATCGCGCAAGCCTGCTGATCAATATCATCGTGGCCATTGTCGGCGCATTCCTGGCTGGCTGGTTCCTTACCCCCCTGTTCAATATCGGGACGATCAACGATGCGATCAACATTCCAACCATGCTGGTGACACTGCTGGGTGCCATCATTGTGATAGCAATCGTCCACCTGCTCCGCCGCAGGGTATAACCCAGCCAACTTTCGTATCGTATACGAATCATCGAGCGGGGGTGCGTCACAGCACCCCTCTCTGCCAACCACGCAGTTGAATCCTTCAACTTTCTCCAGTGATCATTACAGGAGATCAAAATGTCAGGTAACAGAATATCAGAAGTTCAGACAACACAAAAAGAACCGGAACGGGAACGACGTATTTTTACCTTCAAAGCCACCCAGTTGGTCTGGCTGTTCCTGGGAATACTCGAGGCCCTGCTCGGGCTGCGTTTCATACTAAAACTGATCGCGGCCAACCCGGATAGCCCGATTGCCGCTTTTATCTATAATGCCACCAGCATCTTCTTGGCCCCCTTTGCTGGGTTGACGGGAACGCCGGCAGCGGGCGGCATGGTGCTGGAAATCTCAACCCTGATCGCCATGGTGGTGTATGCCTTGATCGGCTGGGCACTTGAAAGACTAATCTGGGTGATCTTCTATCGCCCGCGTGGACCCGTGGTTACGCAAACAACAACCTCTGATCAGCACACCCATCAATAAAAAGGGAATTGAATGGATATTTCGACTGATAAATACAGATCGGATCTGAACCGACCGGGTTCCTTTTCAGTCGTATTGCAGATTGTCAGGGACTTCACCAGGCGGCTGATCGGGTTCTTTGCGCTTACTGAAGAAGAGCAATCGAAGGCTGGTATCTATGTAGGCAGCGAGAGGCAGGACAAGTGAGCAGATTCAGAAAGAACATCGGCATGGCTCTTGCTGGCCATCTTTCTCATTGCCTGGGGCTTGGTACAGCTTCTGGGTCTCAGTGGCCTCGGCGTAATCCTGGCGATCCTCGCCATCGCGGCCGGCATCTTCATCCTGCTGGGCCGTTAGGTCAACTGCCACCCGGTCGAGCGACCAGGTGGCATCCAATCGATCATTCAAAAGGAGAAATCTCATGTTGTGGACGATCATCGTAATTCTCGTAATCCTGTGGCTGCTCGGCTTTTTCGGTCGGAATATAAGTCCAAGCTTCCCGCGCGTCGGCAGTTGGATTCACATTCTGATCGTTATCGCCGTCATACTCATCATATTGAACCTCCTTGGGGTATTGTAAAATCTCCCGCGCTTCGACGATTGAACGTGGCCCTGTCGAAGGCGATGATGGCTTCCTCTGGCGAAACCGCAAGGTAATCTGGGCTGCCCGGCCTCACAGCCGGGTGGCCCAGAAAGCTAAGTGGTACTCTCCCTGGCGAGGCCGGGAGATCAACTTGAATCTGGGCGAATGCTTCGATAAAATCCATCATCCCGAAACATTTCGGAGACTGCGTGGTGGTGCCAGGGCATCCCTCAGTGGCGGAGGCAAACACTCCCCGGCCTAAGGATGTGACCGGGGAGTGTTTGCCATAGAATGAAAATGCATAAACATAAGGAAAAGGAAAAACGATGGCCAAAAAATACGGGCCATGTAATGAAAAAAAGGTATTAGCGTCTCCCCCAA
>JBFYSM010000020.1:0-3970 GCA_041301605.1 Chloroflexota bacterium
TCGGGCCAGTGAGTTTGTTGTAGTTACGGGAGAATTCTTTGATACAATCGCACGGAGTACAAGAAAAGGAGCCCCCCATGCCCGAACCTGAAGAACCCAAGAAACCTGATGAAAAGAAAGAAGAAGAGAAGAAGGAAAAACCGACCCCCAAGGATAACCTGGTCACCACCCAGCACACGGTCACCATTGGGGGGAAGGAGATCAAGTACACCGTCACAGCCGGGACGATGGTCATGAAGGAGGAGACTGCCGACCGGTCGAAAGAGTCCGAGGGCGAAAAGGCCAGGGCGCAGATCTTCTTCATCGCCTACACCAAGGATGATGTGGAGGATAAATCCAAACGTCCCCTGACCTTCTCCTTCAATGGCGGGCCGGGATCATCCTCGGTCTGGCTGCACATGGGCCTGCTTGGGCCGCGCCGGGTCGTGATGACCTTCGAAGGCGACCTGCCACAGCCGCCCTACCAGTTGACCGACAACGAGTACTCCCTGCTCGACACCACCGACCTGGTTTTCATCGACCCGGTCAGCACCGGCTACAGCCGCCCGGTGGAAGGGGAGAAACCCAAAGAATGGCATGGCTTCAAGAAGGATATCGAATCAGTCGGGGATTTCATCCGGCTTTACACCACCCGTTATGGCCGCTGGCTCTCGCCAAAGTTCCTGATCGGTGAAAGCTACGGGACAACCCGCTCAGCTGGGCTTTCGGGCTACTTGCAGGAACGTCACGGCCTCTACTTGAACGGCATCATGCTGGTCTCCTCCATCCTGGATTTCAGCACGGCGCGCTTTACCCCCGGCAACGACCTGCCCTATATCTTGTTCCTGCCCACCTACGCAACAACAGCCTGGTATCACCGCAGGCTGCGCATCCGCCGCCCGCTGCAGCGCCTGGTGGCTGAAGTTTCGAAGTTCGCTTTGGGTGAGTATGCCACCGCCTTGATGAAAGGCGCGACCATGACCCGCCGGGAAAGACAGAATATCGTTGAGCTGTTGGCACGCTATACCGGGCTTTCCCCGGAGTACATCGAACGCACCGATCTGCGCATCAACATCTTCCGCTTCACCAAGGAACTGCTGCGCAGTGAGAACCGCACGGTTGGCCGCCTGGACAGCCGCTTCAAGGGCATCGACCGTGATTCAGCCGGCGAACTCTTCGAAGATGATCCCAGCATGAACAATATCCTGGGGCCTTATACAGCCGGGTTCTATGACTACGTGCGCAGCGAACTCAAGTTCGAGAGTGACCTGCCCTACGAGATTTTGACTTCGAAGGTTTGGCCCTGGTCCTATGCGGAATTCGAGAACCAATACCTCAATGTAGCCGAGACCCTGCGGCATGCCATGAGCATCAACCGCTACCTCAAGGTTTTCGTGGCCAACGGGTATTACGATTTTGCCACACCTTTCCTGGCCACGCAATACACCTTCAACCACCTCGGCCTGGATGAGAGCCTGCGCGGCAATATCTCGATGGGTTACTACGAGGCCGGGCACATGATGTATATCCACATCCCATCCCTGGCGGCTTTGAAGGAAGATCTGGCGAATTTCATCAATTCTGCCATGCCTCAATAATCAGCAAAAAGCCAGTGGGTTGCCCTCTGGCTTTTTGCTATAATCAAGATAATTAGCTTACTATCATGAAGTCAAGTCCTTTCATGCGGAATAGCGAGAAGGAGCGAGAGTAGAACTCACAAAAGGCGAGAATTGGAGTCGCAGGCCGAGATATGTACTGCGGACATCAGACGGGCCATCTGCGCCAAGTTTGATACGGAGCGTGAGCGACCAGCGATAAGCTGGCGGGCGCTGGAAACCCTATCCTGGTATACGAGCGAGAGCTCAACTTACGTTATCCAGGGTGTCAGCGCCACGGTTCGGGGGCAGTCCAAGCTTAATGGCGAGGGCGAGCCTCAAGGAGGAACCCGGCAGGCCCCCGAACCGCCTGACACGCCGCAAGGGGCGTGGAGCAGGAAGGCCGGAGCGGATGAAGGCAGAGATGGTCTGCGAGGCGAGCAGGAAGAAGATTACATATCAGCACCTTTACAATTAATCAGAGTGTTGGAAGATTGATCGCGCTGGGCAGCCCACAAGATGCCGATGGTTTTGCGGGCAGTGGCAACCCGAGCGACGCCAGCCGGTTTGGTGAGAGAGAGCTGCTTGTAGTAGCGAAATAAGACGGGCTGGTGCAAGATGAGAGTAGCGACGGCATTCATCAGGCTGCGGCGGAGATAGATGTCGCCGGTTTTGAGGATGGGGGCGCCCTTGCCCTTCCGTTGATGGTTACCGGAGTCATTGCGTCCGCTGACCAGGCCGGAGCGGCGGAAGATCTGGGCAGCTGCGGTGTAATGGGCCGGATCGCCAATGGCAGCTGCCATACTGGCAGCTTGAACAGGGCTCATGCCTTTGAGTTTTGTCCAGACCTGGTAAGGGGTCTGGGCAACGAGTTCGATCAGGCGTTGTTCGAGTTGCGTGACGTGTGCCTGGAGGGTCTCGAGCAATGCCAGGTCATGTTGCAGCAGTTCGCAGCGAATAGCAGCCAGTTCAGGGTTAGGCAAGAGAGTTTTGTGTGCCTGGGCGATGATTTTAGCGGCCATGGCAGGCCCCATGCGGCATTTTTGGTGGTGGAAATTCTGAACCAATTGGTCTGGAGACATGGCCACCAGTTGATGGGGGTTGGGACAGATCCGGATCAGGGCTTGCAAGGTCTGGCATTGCCAGAAATTGACATCGAAGAGTGGTGTGTAACGCTCTTTGGCTGGCTCTCCCAACAGGACCAGACCGGGGAAGATGCGGTCCAGATGGCCGATGATCTGGTTCTTGAGCATCCCCTCGATCTTGATCTTCCCCAGGCGAACCCGGTCCAACTGCTGCAATTGCAAATAGACGCCTTGAGGGGGTCGATACGGTGTGCCTTCGCCACGGCGCAGCAGATCGCCGATGGCAGCCACATCGATCTGGTCGGTCTTCTCCCGGCGCATGAGCTGTTGCTCACGGTTCTGCTTGACCGAGTAGCTGTTGATCAGCCTGACCGGCTGGGAACGGTGCAGCAAGTGCTGGGCCAGATTCTCGAAGTAGTGACTGGTGGGCTCCATGCCTACCAGAACTACTCGAGCCTGGGTGTCTGCCTGCGCTTGTTCGATCTTCTGACACAACTGATCAAATCCGCTCTGGTAGATATCAACCTCGAAGGTTGGCATCACGATCTCACCCAGGCCATTGTGCATCATCGCCACGTGAAAATACTTGCTGATGTCCACAGAGACGCACAGGATGTGTTCTGGCGGAACACCCCGGATGAGATCGGCGAATGCCTGGCCACGTTCACCACGCAAATGGACAGAATTCTTCTTGCTCATGAGATAAACCTCCTGTCTATGAATGTCACCACTGGCGAGACCAGAGCAGGTTAAGAATTGTGTGCGTCTCTCATTGTCGCCAATGAGACCCGGCCTCGCCTTGTGGTGGGGCAGAGGTACTTTATCTCATATATCGGTGGCTCCGGTATCGGCCACCTACAAATTCCATGATACCAGGAGGAAGTATGTCCAAGAAATCAACTCGTGTTCTCGTTCGTGTGGGCAGCGGGGTGCTTATCGTTGCAATCCTGCTGTCTATCTTCGGCGTAACCCTGGCCCGCCGTTCCTTCCCGCAAGTGGATGGGGAGATCCAACTGGCTGGGCTGGATGACGCCGTATATGTTTACCGGGATGGGATGGGCATCCCGCACATCTACGCTGCCAGCCTGCATGACCTGTTCTTTGCCCAGGGTTATGTACATGCCCAGGACCGCTTCTGGCAGATGGATTTCTGGCGTCACATCGGGGCCGGCCGGTTGGCTGAAATGTTCGGCAAAGATCAGGTGGAAACGGATGCCTTCCTGCGCACGCTGGGCTGGGAACGGATAGCTGAGGAGGAAGTGCGCACATCCAGCCCGGAAGCACTTGAGATCATGAACGCCTATTCCGATG
>JBFYSM010000042.1:0-4046 GCA_041301605.1 Chloroflexota bacterium
GCCGGCTTCGATCTCATCTACTGTTACGCCGGGCACGAGATGTCCCTGGCCATGCACTTCCTGCTGCGCCGCTACAACGACCGCACGGACGAATACGGCGGAAGCTTGGAGAACCGCGTCCGCTTCCTGCGTGAACTAATCGAAGATACCAAAGACGCCGTGGGCGATACCTGCGCCGTGGCCGTCCGCCTGGCTGTGGATGAGTTGCTGGGCGAGGAGGGCCTGACCCACCAGGGCGAAGGCCACGATATTGTTGCCCTGCTGGCAGAGCTGCCCGATCTGTGGGATGTCAACATCAGCGGCTGGAGCCACGACTCGGCGACATCCCGTTTTGAAAAAGAAGGTTACCAGGAACGCTACATTGCATTTGTGAAGAAACTGACCAGCAAACCGGTGGTCGGGGTGGGGCGCTACACATCACCCGAATCCATGCTTTCCGCCATCCAGCGCGGCGTCATGGACCTGGTGGGAGCCGCCCGCCCATCCATCGCCGATCCCTTCCTGCCGCAGAAGGTTCGGGAAGGAAGCATCGAGGATATCCGCGAGTGCATTGGCTGTAACATCTGCGTCACCGGCGACAACCTGTACGTGCCGATCCGCTGCACCCAGAACCCGACCATGGGCGAGGAGTGGCGGCGCGGCTGGCATCCGGAAATCATTCATTCCAAGAAGAGTGAAAAGGAGCTCCTGGTAATCGGCGGCGGCCCGGCGGGACTGGAATGCGCCCGGGCGCTGGGACAGCGCGGCTACCCGGTGGTGCTGACCGAAGCCCGCCGCGAGTTGGGCGGACGCGTCAGCCTGGAGGCGCAGTTGCCGGGTCTCAGCGAGTGGCGGCGGGTGGCCGATTGGCGGCTGACGCAGCTCCGCAAGATACCCCATGTTTCGCTGTATCCCGGCAGCCTGATGACAGCGGCCGATGTGTTGGAATCCGGGATCCGGGATGTCATCGTTGCCACCGGCGCAACCTGGCGCCGGGATGGCATCGGGCGCAGCCATTGGAAGCCGGTCCCCGGCTGCGACCAGCCGCATATCTTCACCCCAGATGATCTGATGGCAGGTAAACTGCCTTCTGGAAAAGTTCTAATTTTCGATGATGACCACTATTACATGGGCGGCGTGCTGGCAGAATTGCTGGCCGAGGCTGGCTGCCAGGTCACCCTGGCCACCCCGGCGCCGCTGGTCTCCGCCTGGACACAATACACGCTGGAGCAGGATCGCATCCACAAACGGCTTCACCTGCTTGGCGTCCGCCTGGCAACGCAAACTGTGCTGGCAGGCATCGGGTTCGGGGTGGTTACATTAGCACATGTTGTCAGCGGTTCGGCAGAAAATATTCCCTGTGATGCGGTTGTATTGGTCACCGACCGGCTGCCCAATGATGCCTTGTACCAGGAACTCAAGCCAGCCCTGGCAGAAGGTTGGATGCAATCGCTGCGCGTGATCGGGGATGCTGAAGCGCCCCACATCATCGCCCAGGCAGTCTACTCCGGCCACCTGGCAGCGCGCGAGTTCGATGAGAAAAAGATGGATGGCACACCGTTCCGCATGGAGCGTATCGCCCTGGATCAAGGTTAAGATTTCCGGCTTACAGAAAGCTGCATGATATAATCCGGCGCATGTCAGACGAAAATACTTTAGAAGCAAACCCTGTAGACGAGACCCCGCCTCCCCCCCTGCCACGCAAGAGAATCCTCCCCTTTATCCTGCTGGGCATCCTCCTGCCCGTATTCTTTGGCATTGGCATGGGCAGCGGGTACATAATCTGGGGGCGGGAACCAAAGCCGACGCCCGTGGCAGTCACCCGCTATGATGTCCCTGAAGATGACGATCCCAGCATTGGCCCTGCAGATGCAGAAATCGTCATCATCGAATTCAGCGACTTCCAGTGCCCGTACTGCAAAAAATGGCATGATGAAGTTTTTGAACAGCTATTGGATGAATATCCAAAGCAAATCCGCTTTGTGTACCGCGATTTCCCTCTCGGCGGTCACCCGGAGGCGATCCCGGCTGCGGTGGCAGCCAACTGTGCCAACGAGCAGGGGAAATACTGGGAATACCACACCGCACTCTTCAGTTACGAATATGAGTTGGGAGGTGAAGCATACATCCAGTATGCCAGCGAAACCGGCCTGGATGTGGGCGATTTCACCCAGTGCATCGATGAAAACCGTTATTACGATGAAGTCATCAAAGACTTCGAATTTGCAGCCAACCTGGGTGTGCGCGCAACACCGACTTTTTTCGTCAACGGCATCCCGATCGAGGGTGCCCTGCCTTTCGAGTCGTTCAAGCAATTGATCGATATGGAATTGGCCGGAGAGCTCAGCAAGTAAATCCAAGAGACGCCAGGACAGGCGTCTCTGCATATGTACCAACGTACGAGGAGGAATCATGAAAAAGTTCGTTGCCGTTGCCGGGAATATTGGCGTGGGAAAATCCACCCTGGTCGAGATGTTGTGCGAGAAATTGAACTGGACACCGTTTTATGAGCCGGTTGCTGAAAACCCTTATCTTGCCGATTTCTACCGTGACATGGAAGCCTGGGCTTTCCATTCGCAGGTTTTCTTCCTGACCCACAGGCTGCGCGCCCACCACCAACTGGCCCAGCACCCCACATCCGCCATCCAGGATCGCAGCGTCTATGAGGATGCCGAGATCTTTGCCCACAACCTGTTCCTGCAAGGGCACATCCATCCCCGTGATTATGATACCTACCGTGAACTGTACCTGACGCTGGTCGAATTGCTGCCCCCGCCGGACCTGGTCATCTACCTGCGGGCATCCGTACCGACCCTCTTATCCCGGATTTCCCTGCGCGGCCGTGACTACGAACGAACCATCCCTGCCGATTATCTCAACAGCCTCAATTCCCTGTACGAAAACTGGATTTCCAACTTCACCCTCTGCCCCGTGCTGACCGTGCCCGCCGACGATATCGATTATGTCGCCCACAGCGGCCACCTGGATTTGATCATCGAAAAGGTAAATGAAAAACTGACCGGTATCGAGGAAGTTATTTTCCACCCGGACGAAGTGGCGCGTGCAGCCGATTAGGATTGCTGTCCAACAGTTGTAAGGCGAAATTAATTCTCTACAACTTTATTTGTAGAGGATAGACCACTTGTTGAGCCCCTGCAACCAGGCTTCGTTTTCCTTCCCCCACAATCCCCAATTCCAAACCCCGCCGCCCGAAGCTGAACATTCGGATCGAAAGATGATCTCCGGCACGCCGCTACCCAGGCAAACAGATATCCCATCTTGATCGCCAGGGGGATTCTCACCCGACGAAGGTTCACCTTCTTCCAGTCGCACATTTGGATCTCCCGGTGTGGGACGGCATGCATATCCCCAGGTTCCAGTGCCATCCGGGAGGCGGCACCAGGTTACATCGACATAGAGGACAACCGGATAGGTATAGGCATCCACCGTAACGCCGCCGGGTGCGATCAGGCGCACGGTATCACCGCCATCGCTGAGCGAAATGCCGGTTTCCGAAGCATAGAAATGCACGATCTGGCGCGGCAACAGGGTTACCTTGGGCAAACTGTAGGGCGCTGATCCATCCGTATCATCATCCAGTCTCCATCCGCTCAGGCTGATCTCCTGTGTCCCGATATTGATCAGTTCGATGTACTCATCCCCAAAATTGGCCTTGCCATCCGCATTCCAGTCCGTGCGGGGGTGGGGCAGGAACTCATTGATGACGATAGTGACAGGGACAGCAGTGGGCACAGGGGTGGAAACCTTGGTCTTCGTTGGCGTCAGGGTGCGGGTCGGCGTGGGCGTACGGGATGGAGTGGGGGTTACTGCGCCGGCGCAGATCGTGGCCAGGCTGAGACGGTTCTGCGGTTCGGAGGGGATGGCAACCCTGAAATCACTGGCATTGTTATCAGTATCCACACAGCCTCCAGCCAGGCGCTGGTAACTTTGGTCTGCGGTGGCAGTAAGCGGTGCGAGGGATGTACCCTCCCGATAAGTTGTTGTAGCGCACATGCCAGCCCGATCCACAAGTTCTCCATTCGAGGCCAGGATGGCAACGCCGCCAT
>JBFYSM010000089.1:0-14829 GCA_041301605.1 Chloroflexota bacterium
CCGATCTCATTTTCCACTCCTTCAACAGAACTCGAAAGTGCGCCTAATCAACCTTGCAATTAATGGTTAGGTTTGCTATTTTACTCCATGACAACAGCTCTTTACAACCTTTTGCATCCGAAAATGGATACCCAGCTTATTTGCCCGCAGTTCCTTCACCTGTTGATATTTTATCCTTCTTAATAATGCTCGTATTGCATATTCATTGCCACGTTGCCATTGCGAGCTGTATCTAAAGGAGTGCTTCTACTTTTCATCAATCTTAGTCCACCGTAAGCATCTGTTTTTGTCAATTGAAAATGAGCCCACTTTAATAACGAAAACGAGCCCAGTTGGTAAGTTGCAAAGATTGATTTAGTAACGAAAACGAGCCCAGTTTAATATTGAATTTGAGCCCTTTTATTAGACAAACAGAAACCGGGTGATACAATCGAGTCGCCCGACGGAGGATAGAGCAACGCTGAGGAGCGACTCGAGCGCCGTCGAGCGGCTATACGGCAGGGCAGGAAGAGCAATCTTTCTGCCCGTTGTGTATTCTGCCCTGCCGGTAGCCTGAAAAGCGATAAACCTTCCTGCATGCGTAAAGACTCGCCCATCTTTGGTGATAAGCTGGATCATTCGGTTTTTTCAGTATGCATGCGCTGGCGGAAGCGATAAGATTCACCCAGCAGTTCCACAATATGAGCATGATGGGTCAAGCGGTCGAGCAGTGCGGCGGTCAGACGTTCATCGCCAAAGCCTTCATGCTGCCCTCTCCTTTGATCGCTTGACTCTGTCAAGGTGAGACTTGAGTGCGGTAATTTTTTCTTCGTCGAGATAGATTTTCCAGGGTGTCCCCTTGCCCACCTGTTCGGCCTGGAGACGCCCGCCGTAGATCCATGTGTAAATTGTACCCTTAAACACGCCCAATTCCTTTGCCGCCCCATATACAGAATAAGTTCCATCTTCCCAACGATCAGGAATAATGCCCTGATGGATCACCGTGGGCAGGCCGAGTTGCTTACGTAGGATCCAGATCAGATTGCTGCTGAAGGGCCAGCGGTGAGGTGTGCGAAAGCCTTCAGTATTCAAGGTGTCTGCGATTTCCTCATCCATTTTCTGCTGGGCGTGCAGTTCCCGGATGCGCTGCTCCAGTCGTTCCCAGTCTGCATAATCCGCGTAGCTTCTCACCCGGCGAGTGTACCAGGATTCGCTGATCGCTCCGGTCTGCCAGTTGATCTGGAACCAGACCTTGCCCTTCTTGCGATGCTGGTCAACGATTACATCCTTGATGATCAGTCTGACAATCTGCTTCCGGTCGGCAGGTGTTGTGCTCGGAGCGTTCCAAACCTTGGGGAAGTTCTCACCCAGCGCCAGGATCTCTTCACGGTCTGCGGGAGTCAGTTCCAGGCGGCGCTGTCTCAGCCAGGCTTGAAAATCTTGTTCCAGCTTTTCAGCCGCACGCAGCTTCTGTTCCCACAGGCATTCCAGGTTACGCGCCACCAGGCGGTTCTCGGGTTCCACGGCATTGTATTGGCGGCGAGCGCGCTCGGTCTCATACTGCGCTCGATCCAAACGGATCTGCCACTGTTGGCGCAGGGCAGCCTGTTCCGCCTCGATCTGTTCCAGCGCAGATAGAGCCAGAGCGATCTTGTCGGGGACCAATGCCGCCAGGATCAGGCGTTCGACTTCTTCATCCAGGCCGAGTGCTCGTACTTCCTGACAATGGTCGTGTTGGAGTTGCTGCCGGGCAAATCGGCAGGTGTAAACCGGGAATTGGCCTTCCGGGCCAGAATAGTGCATCTGCATCAGCGCACCACATCGACCACAGCGGATGATTCCTTGCAACAGGGCTTGACCTTTTCTGGGAACGCCATGCCGATCTTGGCGATACTTATTTTGGTTGTCTGCCAGACGTTGCTGATTAGCCAAGAACTCTTCCCAGGTGATGTAGGCCGGATAAACCGCCTGAATCATCACCGGCCATTGCTCAATTGGGAGACGCACCGTTCCTGAAGCTGGGTGCCCTGGTTTGCGCCGCGTCGGATCGCAGTGGCTGCGCCCATACACATAAGCGCCGGCATAAGCTGGATTTTTGAGAACACCCAGAACGGTACTGGTATGCGCCGGTTGCCAGGTAATCTCATGCGGGGCAGGACCTAGGAGCGGGCGGGAAGGCATAGACAGGTTTTCGCGCTGGAAGTAGCGCACCACCGCCCTGGCAGTGCCCAATTCCCTGAACTTCTGGAAAACCAGGCGGATGCGGCTTTGCACTTCTTCGTCTGGGTGAAAAACAACCTCGTTGTCTCGAAGCCGCAACAATCCCACCGGCAAGGGCAGACGCAGCTCGCCCCGTTCCGCTTTGTGCCTCTCGCCATTGTGCATCCGCAGCTTGATTTGGTGAAGTTCCGCTTCGCTCATCATGCCGGTCAGACCGAGTAGAAGCCGGTCGGTGTACTCCCGAGGATCATACAGGTTCTCCCCATCGGCAATCAGAACACCGAACAAGGAGCACAGTTCCAACAACTGGTACCAATCGGCGTTGTTCCGCGAAAGACGAGATGCATCCATGCTCAGAACGACCCCCACTTTGCCGAGGCCGATCTCGGCGGTCAGATGTTGGAAACCCTGGCGCGCCTCGGTGGATGCACCGGATTTGCCCAGATCTTCGTCAATGATCTTGATCCGGTCTTCGGGCCATCCCAATTGGGCCGCTCGCTCTACCAATTCATACTGAAGGTTCGTGCTTTCGGCGTGCCGGATAACCTGGCTCAGTGATGATTGGCGCACATATACATAGGCCAATTTCGCCAGATGCGCATCCGTGATTTTGGAGAAACTATTGCCCTTCATCGCTGCTCCCCTCCTGGCAAAGGTTTCCCCGGATGCGCCGGATCAACTCCGCCAACACTTGAGCTAACTGCTTCTGTCGCTCCGCTTCCAGTTGACCCCACAGGCTCACAACCGGAAAATCCATTTGAAACACATCCGCCTGTATCTTGGGATGGTTCTGACAAACAACCGGATCGACCATCGTCCACCTCCTCTGCTGCGCCTAATCGCACCTGAACAAACCTGGCAACAGGGAGAATAGTCCGTATGGAGATGAATGGCAACTCTCTTGGATTGTTTGCTGGTACTATGGGATCGAAATCAGTTGCTGAACGCGGAACGGAATGTCGTAAGCCGTTGGGTAAACGGATGATCAGATGGGTTTTCCCCCGTGGAGATACGGTACGTGCCAGTGGAAAGGTGCGTCCATAAAGCGGATGGGCCGGGTCAATGATTTTGACTTGCTGAGTGAGTCCATCAAGTTGTGTGGCATCCTGTTGGGTTCGATTCGCCGAAGACCTGTACCCAATCTGCGAATTTCAGGTTAGTGGTGATGATCAAGGCCAGGCGTTCGTAGAGCTCGGAGCAGAAGGTAAACAAGGCCTGAGCGCCATTGGGGGAAAAGGGGATGAAGCCCAGTTCATCCAGGACCACCAGATCCAGTTTGAGGGTGGCAGCGATCACCCTGTGCAAGCGGTGTTCGTCCTGGGCTTGAAGGAGTTCATTCGCCAATCCAGCGGCGGTCCAGAAGCGCACCCGGCGTCCCTGGCGGCAGGCCGTGGCGGCCAACCCGATGGCGAGGTGCGTTTTTCCAAGCCCGGGATTGCCGATGAAGATCAAGCTCTGTTTTTGCTGGATGTACTCGCCGCGCGCTAGATCAAGGATGTGGGCTTTGTTGAGCAAGGGCAGCTGGGAGAAGTCAAAATCGGCCAGTTCCTTGAGCACCGGGAAGTGGGCTGACTTGATGCGTTGTTGGAGCATGTTCTGCTGGCGCTGGTTGACTTCCTGTTCGGCCAGAGCCAGGAGAAAACGCACCGGGTCTTCATTGCTGCGGGCGGCATCCGTGGCAAACTGGGGATAGTGCTTGATGAAAGTGGGCAGGCGCAATTGGCGCAAGTAGGTGTCGAGCAGGGGGGTGCGCTCCATTCTCACCTCGCTTCCAGCAGTTGGTTATACTGCTCAAGATGGATGGGCTGGTTCCCCACGGTTGCCAGCCTGGAGTGCGTCAGATCGAGTGCGGGAGGCAAAGACTGTGGCGAGACCAATTGGCGCAAGCACAGTTGAACGCCATCCAGGTGGGCCGCACCCATTTCCAGCGCCTGATGCACCGCCTGGTTGACCATTTCTTCAGGATGGCTGCGATGCAATTTGAGAATGGCGATGAATTCGCGGATTCCGCTGCCGTCCGGTTTGTTCTGGCGCAAAGTAGCGAGTAAACGCTCATAATCAGCAGGCCAGTTCTGGCGCCATTGGCGCATAGGGATGGCATATTCAAAAGCGCCCGGCCGTTGTTCCAGCAACCCCAGGTAATGCAAGGGGTTGAGAATATCCTGCTCGCGTCCAAAACAGCGCGGATGTTCCGCCACAACCTGCGCCAGGCTCAGGATCTCCACTCGAAACGGATAAGCCCGCAGGGCCAGTTGTTTGCCGGTGAATTCCGTCGGAACCGAATAGCGGTTGGTCTCAAAAACCACCTGGCTGTAGGGATTGACTTTCACCACATGGCTGGTACAGGCCGGGAAATCCACCGGGTTGAGCGGCAGCAGGACAGCTTTTTCGGATTGCCACACTTCTGCCACCAGTTGGCTTTCCCCACGTACACGCCGCTGCATGTCGTTCAGGCAGGCTTGGTGCAACTGTGCATTCAGGCTGGCAAAATCTTTGGCCTGCGGAATGGGAGCAAAAAAGTTGCGCTGGGCGTACCCCACATCGCTCTCCACACCGCCTTTTTCGTGCCCCTGGGCCGGGGTGCAGTAGTTGCTCTCGAACAGGTAATAGCTGCGGAAGGCAACGAAGGCGTTTTGTTCCTGACGATTATGCCCTTCCAACACGCGAAAGACCGCCGTTTTCAGGTTGTCGTACGTGATCCGCCGCGGCACGCCTCCGAAAAAATGAAACCCCTGGATGTGCCCTTCAAAAAAGGCTTCCTGTTTTTCGAACGGAAAGGCCATCACAAAACGCGCTTTCGAGTGATTCAAGCGCATCACAAAGATCTGCACCTTTTGGCGTTCTCCGCCAACCTCGGCCACCACTTCACCCCAGTCTATTTGTGCGTCCTGACCTGGATCAAATTCCAGCGGCAGATAGGCCGGATGATGTTTCCGCGCCTGCCTTTGCTGACTGACGTAGTGATGCACATTCCCTTCGCTGCCCTGGTACCCTTCCGCCTGCACAAGCTGATAGATCTTGTGCCCGGTATAGCGCTGTTTACGCGGCAACTGCTCACTCTCGATGATCAACTTATCAATTTTCGGTTTGTAAGGTGCTAAGACCGGTGCTTTCCGCGGTCCCTTCAACACGTATCCTTCAGGTTGGGCATGATCGATCGCTTTGCGGATCAATCTGCGTCCGTGGTGCATCTGCCGATTGATCTCTCGAATACTCAGCCCTTCCACGTAATATGCCTTGCGTATCCGTTCGTAGTCATCCACCGTTTTCATCTCCTTTGTGCCTCCGGCCTTCTATGGTACCGGAGTTACGCTACGGTGGGCTCACTTTCGTTATTAATTTCTGCCCCGGGTGGGCTCATTTTATTTTACAAAAAACAGAGATGATCACTCCTGTTCCCGTTCCCGTTCCCGTTGCTGTCAAATCGCTGTCAAAATGATGCCTTTGCCCTGCAGATTTTTCCATACCCTATATCTGGCGGATTAAAGAAATTTTAACCGCCATATATGGTGGTTGCAAGATTATCTGGAACATATGGAAAGTTCAATGGGTGGCTCTGGATCAGTTAGTAGAGGTTCGAATCCTTTGCCCCCAGCCTAAGATATGGCGGTAGACCGCCCCATAGCCCCCAGATATGGGGGCTTAGTGTTTCTAAATATGACCAAATAGAACATACGATCTAATATGTATTGATGTCAAATTGATGTCAATTTAGGTGGTGGAAGCGCTCAATGCCTGGAATGAAATCCTTAGTTTGGCTCAGGAAACGCCAAGAAACTGATTTACCGGTATATTTTGCGAGAGAGGCAAGAACTTCAAAATGGTTTTGTTGGCTCATGGTAATACTGTGTGCTTGAACGAAACCTCACAGATATTTTACATCAAACTTGGATTTACCCATGGCATATCAGCCAGCAAGGTTATTTTTTATCACCGATTTCCCGGCCACAACTGAATAACCTTATTCGTTTACAAGACGCCACATTCGTTTCCAGCATTCCCTGCCGGAGGATGTGGCGTTTGTGTTTTAATCCATACCACAGAAGGAGCACACCATGATCAACCAGGTCGAATTCGAAAGCCATCTCACCTGCGCTTGGGAGTACGGGGATTAGGAATTGAGGATTGTTGATTCTTGATTGATCCCCCCTCCGGCTCCCTGCCTCGAACAACCCGGCATAGCGCCCATTTTCTTCGAAATTGCTCTTACCCCCAAACGGGGGCTTTCGGCAGAGTGCTGTGCGAGGGGGAGAGTTGTTTATGGGGGAGGGGTCTATTCGATCAAGCGACGGTTTTCACCCAGTGTGGTAATCCCCAATCCATAGCACCCAGTCCAGTTTTTCCTTGACGGCGTTGTACAGGCGCTTATCGCCGGTGACCAGAGGCTCGCCGGTCTGCTGGGCAAGGATCAGGTAAGCGGCATCGTAGGCGCTGCGGTCGTAGCGGCGGGCGAGGGGCAGCATTTCGCCCCAGGCCTGATCGACAAGCTCAATATCCAGGCTGGCGAAGGCCTCGATGATCCGATCGGCCTGGTCGCGATCGATCCGGGCGCGCCGCTCGGCCTGCCAGACGGCATTGCTCAGCTCGTAGAGCAGCAAGGCAGGCGCCTTGAGGTGAATCCGACCGGCGGCATGTTCGCGCACCACGGCCAGGGCCTGCGACTGCATTTCATCGGGGAGGAAGGCGTGCAGGAGCACGCTGGCATCCACGATCATGGGCGACTCTCCAGCTCCTCCCGCGAGGCGAGGTAAATCTCATCGGCGCTGGCGCCTTTCCCCACTTCGCGCGATACGGTGAGCAGTTGGAGATAAGCTTTCACGCGGCGCAATTGCTCATATTCTTCGGGATCGATCAACACGCCAACCGCCTTTCCCCGCCGGGTGAGGAGGATGGGGCTCTTCTGGACCCTCTTGAGCAGGGATGAAAGCCGGTTGTGTGCTTCGGCAATGGGGATGTTGATCATAGGTTCTCCAAGTGTCTAGTTGATATAGACATTATACACGACAATTCGACCAGGGTGGATTCGAGATTGAGAGAGACAGCTAGGCGGCGAAGCGGGGGTTGGAATCTTAATAAAGTTATAATGCTTGATGAACGAGGTGCAGCTTGGTTACCATTCGAGTCGGTTCTGATTACACGGTGAAGATCCCGAGCAAGTTCCGGAGAGGCCTGCGCGCCGGCCAGGAAGTAGCGATCAACGTGGATAAGCAAGGGCGCTTGATCATCACGCCGATCGAGCAGGTGCGGGCACAAAAGAACTCGGAAAGCGAGTTGCTGATACGCTGGCATTCATTGACATCGCGCGAGCAGGATGTGACCGCGCTGACATACCGGGGGTATACGAACAGCCAGATCGCGGTGAAACTGGGAGTTTCACAGGAAACGGTCAAAGTCCACGTGGCAAAGGCACTGGCTGAGTTTGGGGTGCATGGAAAGGCTGAGTTGAGGAATATGCTGGAGGGGTGGAATTTTTCGGAGTGGGAATGATGTGATTGGGGATTGTTGATTTAGGATTGAAGATTATCCACATATAGCATACGAAGAAAAAAACAGAAGACAAAAGACGTACATGTAGGTTCGATGATCTCCACAATGTTCTGTATGGCTTTCAGGAAGAAATCGATGCGCTCTGGTCCCCATTTTAGTTTCTCGGTCAGCTTTTCCCTCAATTCGAGCAGGATGGTTTCGGATGCCAACAAAAAAACGTCGGGCGGAGGCCAGTTCGAGCATCGTCTCGGCTTCACGCCCGTGCAAGGCAGCCGAGATATAGATGTTGGAATCGACAACCTCCTTCAGAAGAGTCATCGCGATTATCCCAGCAGGCGTTCCAGTTCTTCGTCGGTATGGATATGCCCAACCGGGCGGCTGTCTCGCTGCCCCACAGGCGGATCGTCCGCCAGTGCCGGATGAACTGGTAGTGGCGGAAGGCCTCGCGGATGAGTTCGCTTTTGGTGCGGTTCTCCGACTGCGCCACCTCTTCGATCAACTCATACAGTTCCGGCGGCACCGACACGTTGAGGATGCGCCGTTTCTGATCGTGTGCGATGGTCATGATCGCTCCTGTAATGCAATGTAATATATCACGAGAGATTTTTCCACGCCTCCTGATATTTCTCCGCAAACAACGCCGGCTGCCCGCCGGTATGCCAGAAGAGAACCGTATCTTCCTTCTTGAAAAATCCCCTGCGGATCAAGTCGATCAGCCCGGCGGCGGCGCGGCCGGTGTAAACCGGGTCGAGCAGCAACCCCTCGTACCTGGCAAATAATTGAATGGCTTCCCGCTCGCGCTCGGTCAGCACGCCGTAACCGGGCGCACAGTAATCCGCATTGACCAGGATCTCCGCAGGCGTCAACTCGATTGGTTTGCCGATCAGGGTGGATGTTTCGGTAGCCAGTTTGGCGACGCGTTCCTTGAGCACTTCTCCCGGCTCATCCACGCTGATGCCCAACACACGGCCGCGGTAGCCGTACCGGCGCGCCCCCAGGGCCAGTCCGGCCTGCGTCCCGCCGGAGGAGGATGCGAAGACGATCCAGTCCGCTTTGCGGTGCTGGCCGATGAACTCGCGCATCGCATAGGCATAGGCCGCCGCCCCCACCGGGCTGGATCCGCCATACGGCACGAGGTAGGGCTGTTTCTCCGCGTTCCAGGCCTGCTCGAAGGTGGCTTGCAGTACCTGGTCACGCTCATCCTTCTTCGCCCAGACGATTTCCGCACCCAGCAGTTGGTCGAGCAGGGTGTTGGCGGAGGGGTGGGTGGGCGGCTCCCCGGTCAGCACCAGGATGCAGGCGTAGCCGAAGCGGGCGGCTGCGGCCGCCGTCTGCCGGCAGTGGTTGGATTGGATCGCCCCGGCGGTGATGAGCATCTTTGCTCCTTGGGCCTGGGCATCCGCCAGCAGGAATTCCAGCTTGCGGGTCTTGTTCCCGCCGAAGGCCAGGCCGGTCTGGTCATCGCGCTTGACCAGCAACTTTGGCCCGTTCAGGGCTTCTGTCAGGCGCGGCAGGGATTCGATCGGGGTGGGGAGGTGGGCGAACCGTAAACGAGATATCATGATTTACTCCAGGTTTTTTTATCCACGAAGGCACACGAAGGGGCACGAAAAAAACACAAAAGGATTCCTAAAGAACGAAACGCTTCCATTCGAGGCGGCCTTGTGAGCCGAAGTTGATAAGCAGGCCAACTTTCATACTGGTGACTTTTAGGTAATTCAGGATTTGCGATTCTTCACGGGCGGTAGGGTTGTCCAACGCTATTAGCTCGATAGCCTCTCGATGGTTTACTAGAGGAGCAAACCGTTGGTCGAGTAGACGGCGTTTTCCCTGCACTCCCTGGCACTGCCCGCCAGGGCAAGTGTGCACGCAGGGCAAGTGTCCGTCATATTGAGACCAACAGTGATCAAAAAATACCACATAATGTGGTTTCGATACGCCCCGCCAAAAGCAGGCGGGGCTACTCGACCACCTTTTGAGATACACTTTCATCGCGTACCAATCTTCGCGGTGAGTATACCCGCGCGCTCTTCCCCGTTTTATAGTCAACCCACTACCCGCCTCGTTCGCGCCCGGCCGCGGAAGCGCATTACATCCAGCACCCTCGGCAGGAAATTCGTGTATAACTTATACAGCATCGGGCTGGGCGTATAATCCCACGCCCCGAGACCACGATAAACCACCCCACCCAGGCCCTCCTTGAACCGGTACACCCCCCACATCGAATCGCTCTCTTCGAACGCATCCGGCGCGCCCCAAAGGTCGTACACGCGGCACCCGGCGGCTTTGGCGCGTTTCATGGCATCCCATTGAAGCAGGTGGTTGGGCATCTTCTCCCGGTGCGCCTGGCGTGACATGCCATACAGATAATAAGCCCGGCCCCCAAAGGCGAAAACGAAAATCGCCGCCACGGCCTCGCCATCCACCTCGGCGATCAGCGGCTCGGCATACGGCCCTTGCTCACGGTCCGATGTTTGCATGAACGCCTGCCAGACCATCCGGTAATAGCCTTCATCCCGGATGGCGAAATCATCCCGCAGGCTGGTCTCGGCATACATGCGGTACAGGAGCGGCAGGTCCGCCAGCCCCCCGCTCCGCACCGTGACGCCCTTCTTCTCAGCCAGTCGGACGTTGTAGCGCGTCTTCTGTTTCATCCGCATCAGGATCTCTGCCTCGGATGCGGACAGATCGATCAGGACTGTATTGCGGAATTGGATCTGATCTTGGGAAAACACCCACCCCCGGCGGCTCAAATCGAACCTCAGGGCCTGCCCGCCGCTATCTTCGGTTTCATCCGCACTGTTTGGGACTCCCGTTCCCAGCCAGGCATCCGGATCGATCTTCACGAAGATGGCGCCCTGTTTGCGGGCCAGGGCTTGCAGGTCATCCAGGACGCGGGTGAGCAGGGTGGCATCCTTCCAATCCAACAGCGGACCCTTGGGCGCGTAGAGCACGCACATCTTCCTGCCAAACCCTCCGACCGGGATGGAGCGCTTCAGCACCATCGCGGCCGCATGGATACCTGTATCATCCTGCCAGGTGAACGGCATCGGCTGCCAGCCATATTTGGATTTCACCTGCGCCCATTCCCAGGTTTGCAGCAGGTGCGGGTCCGGCAGGCAGGCGATCAAGGCATCCCATTCGGAAGGTTTACCAGTGAATGGCCGCATCATCCGGCCTCCCGTCCCGTCATCCGCCACAGGTACAGGCGGTAGAGCAGGGGGTTGTAAACTCTATCGAGTGCTTGGGCAGCCCGTTTCAGTTCTCCGCCGAAGCCGCGCTTGAAACGGTAAACGCCCCACAGACCATCGTTCTTTTGGGTGAAGTTCTCTTCCAGAGTTTGCTCATCTTCATCCGGCACACCCCAGAGATCATATTCTGTGCAGCCTTTCGACCGTGCCCAGCGCATGGCTTCCCATTGCAGGAGGTAGGTCGGCATCAAGTTGCGTTCCTCGTCACTGGAGGCACCGTAGAAGTACCAGGCTCGTTTTCCGCGTGCAAACACCACCAGCGCGGCAAGCGGCCTGCCCTCGTATTCCGCCACCAGCAGTTCCGCCATGCCTGCCGGGTGGAAAAATTCATGGGCTTTCTGGTAATACGCCAGGCTGTGGACGCCGAAGGCATCCCGCCCGCTGGTGACCAGCATCATCTGGTGGAAGGCAGGCAGATCATTCCAGGCGCGCACCGTGACGCCTTTCTTCTCGGCCAGGCGGATATTGTAACGGGTCTTCTGCTTCATCCGCATCAGGATATCCTCTTCGCTGCCCGTCAGGTTGATAACCAGGGTGCGCGGCGGCTGGATGTTGTACGGCGATGGGCGGAGCGCGGCAGGCCAATTCCCAACTGAGTTTATCCACTCATCAGGCTCGATTTTCAGGAAAATGGCATGTCTCTGTTTACAGGCATTATCCAGTTCACCCAGGAACGGATCACTGATAACTGATGACTGCTCACTGCCAACCGGCCCTTTGGGGATATAAGCAACCGTCAACCCAAGCGGCAATTGCCGGAACAGGATTTGCGCGCCGGTATCGCCATTGACCAGGCGCACGGCTTGCCACCCAAATGCAGACTTCAACTTGCCCCATTCACCGGTCTGCAGGATGTGGGCATTGGGATGTTTCTCAAGGAATGATTGCCATTCGGAGAGCGATACTTCCATTAGATGATAGAGGTGATGTCCGGCGACGGCGTGGACCGGATTGCTGCGCTGGGAATGACAGAATCCATTAGCTCGAGGATGGCTGTGGCCTCGCCATCCTGCGCCAGTTGGAATAACTCATCAACAGCACGGTACAGGGTGGCGTGGTCCAGGATATCTTCTTCTGCCCGGAAGATATCGGGGTGGTCGGTATTTTGGTATTTTGTCCCCTCCTCCCACAAGTCTTCGCTGAGTTTTTCACCCGGGCGGATGCCAGAATAAACGATCTCGATATCCTTGCCCGGTTCGAGCCCGGAGAGGCGGATGAGATCCTCCGCCAGGTCCAGGATGCGCACCTGCTGGCCCATATTGAGCAGGAAAACTTCCCCGTTCGTTCCCATCGAGGCGGCTTGCAGCACCAGGTGGACCGCTTCCGGGATGGTCATGAAGTAGCGTTTCATATCCGGGTGGGTGACCGTGACCGGCCCTCCCTGGGCGATCTGGTGCTTGAACAGGGGAACAACGCTGCCGCGGCTTCCCAGAACATTACCAAACCGAACAACCGAATATGGGCGCTTCAGCCGCATGGCAGCATCCAGCACGATCATTTCAGCCATGCGCTTGGTGGCGCCCATCACATTCACCGGCCGGATGGCTTTGTCTGTCGAGATCATCACCAATCTTTCTACGTTATGTGAACTGGCGGCCCGCACGACATTGCGGGTGCCGATGATGTTGTTGGTAACCGCTTCCTCGATGTTGGTTTCCATCAATGGCACATGTTTGTGCGCGGCGGCATGGAACACCACCTGCGGCGCATGGCTTTCGAAGATGCTGTTCAGGCGGGCCAGGTCACGTACATCAGCAATGAAGGGCGTTATGGCTAGAGAAGGATTATCCTCCTTGATTTCAAGCAATGCTTCGAAGATGCTGTTTTCGCCATGGCCGAGCAAATAGAGTTCGCTGGGGTTCCAGCGGGCAATTTGACGGCTAAGTTCCCGACCAATGGAACCGCCCGCGCCGGTCACCAGGACGCGTTTTTCGCTCAAGGCCGCGCCGACCAACCCGGAATCCAGTTGGGTCGGTTCGCGGCGCAGCAGGTCGGTGATATCCACTTCACGCAGGCGGTTCACGCTGACCTTGCCGCCGATCAATTCGTATAGACCGGGCATGGTGCGGAAAGGGATGCCCTTGAGACGGCAGATGTCCGTCACCATGCGCACCACCCGCCCGCTGGCGCTGGGGATGGCCATGACCACTTCGTTCACCCGCCGGTTATCCAACACGCGGGCAAGATCATTCAACGTGCCAAC
This sequence comes from Chloroflexota bacterium, assembly GCA_041301605.1. Lineage (GTDB taxonomy): Bacteria > Chloroflexota > Anaerolineae > Anaerolineales > Villigracilaceae > VGNO01. The sequence goes on from JBFYSM010000089.1 coordinate 13,141, forward strand.
CACCGGTACGCCGTGGATCGAGTGTTTCAGTTTCGCCTTATCATCATCCAGGTACCCAACCGGCTCGAGGTTCAATTGAATGTTCCTCTGCATCTCACGTACCACCAGTGCACCAGCGTCGCCTGCCCCGATCACAAGAACCTGGCGCTTTTTCCCCTTCTGGGATGCCAGTGCGGCTGCCACCCGGCTCTCGGCGATGACGCGGATCATGAAGCGGAAGCCGCCAATGCCGATCAGGGAGAGCACCCAGTCGATTGCCAGGGCGGTGCGAGGAAAACCCACTACGATTTTTACTGCCAGGAGTGCAAACATGAGCACACCTACGACCGCAGAACCAACCGTCACCGCTGAAACGATGAGTTTCAGTTCGTTCATGCTGGCATATGCCCAGAGACGCCGGTATAACCCGAAAAAGTAATACACGATCGGTTTAATGACCAGGCCGAGTCCGATCATCCAGAAGATGGCCGGCCGGTAATAAACGAATAGTGGCGCTTCCAGGCGCAGGGCAAAGGCTGCCAGCACAGTTCCAATGGTCAGTGCAAGATCGATTGCAAAAATGTACCGGTTGCGGATATGGAAGCGAGGTTTGGTGTTGTTCATTGACGGTGCATCCCTTCCATGGTTTGTTTCAAGCCTTCTGTGAGGCTTGTTTGGATGCGAAAACCCATCCGTTTGACCGCTTTTTCCGGACTCCCAAGCGAACGATAGATATCACCCGGGCGTGGCGGCTCATACCGCCGTTCCACCGAGCGGCCCATGATCTGTTCCAATTTTGTGAGTAACTCCTGTATCGAAATTCCCGTGCCGCTGCATATGTTGAAGGCTTGCCCGGCAATGCCCGGATAATCCGCTGCAACCAGGTTGGCGCGAACCACATCCCCTACGAATACCAGGTCTCGGGTCTGGTTGCCGTCCCCGAAGATCGTCACCGGCTCACCGGCCAGGATCTGGCGGATGAAGATCGGGATCACAGCGGCATAATCGGATTCGAGCGACTGGCGCGGTCCGTAGACATTGAAATAACGCAGGGCGACAACTTCCAAGCCCAGCGTCCGGCTGTACAGCCCGGTATAGATTTCGTTTGCGACCTTGGAGGCGGCATAGGGGGAACGCGGCAGCAATGTGGCATCTTCCGCCAGCGGGAAAGTCTCGTTCTCTCCATACACTGCCGCGCTGGAAGCCAGCACCACGCGCCGGACCTTTGCCTTGCGGGCCGCTTCGAGCAGCAAACCTGTCCCGTGAACGTTGATGTCATAGCAAGTCTGCGGTTCGAGCATGGATTGCGGCGGGGAGTTGAAAGCCGCCTGGTGGAAAACCAGTTCCACATCCCGTATTGCTCCCTGAACGAAATCAGGTTCACGCAGGTCGCCTTCCAACACCTCCACATGTAAATCGGCCAGGTTCTCCCTCTTGCCGGTCGAGAAGTTATCGAGGACGCGCACGGTATCACCGCGTTGCAACAAGGATGCGACCAGGTGCGATCCGATGAAACCAGCCCCTCCCGTAACGAGCGCAGTTGCCATTTTATCTTCCTCGGAATCCGATCACTCGTCCGATCGTTCGCAGGATGATGACAATATCAATGAGCAGGTTGCGGTGCTTGATGTAATAGAGATCATATTCCAGCTTGACATTGGTCTCTTCGATGTTGGAAGCGTAATCCTGGTGGATCTGGGCCCAGCCGGT
>JBFYSM010000091.1:0-2579 GCA_041301605.1 Chloroflexota bacterium
ATCTGACGGCCAACTGTCAGGACAGGGTTGAGGGAGGTCATTGGCTCCTGGAATACCATGCTGATCTGTTTCCCCCGAACCTTTTCCATTTCCACGTCAGATAATTTGAAAAGGTTCACCCCTTTAAAATCTGCACTGCCGCTGGCAATCTCGCCAGGCGGGATGGCGATCAGGCGCAGGACGGAGAGCATGGTAACGGATTTACCGCAGCCACTCTCGCCAACGACTGCCAGGGTTTCCCCTAGATCCAGGTGAAAAGATACTCCATTGACTGCGTGGACAGTACCCTCCGGGATTTTGAAACGGGTGCGCAAGTCTTTGACATCAAGCAATGTGCTCATGGTGCTCTCCTCACTCACGCAGCCCGGCTGCGGGGATCGAGGGCGTCCCGCAGGCCATCGCCCAGGAAGTTGATGCTCAGAACGGTCAAGACGATCAGGATACCCGGGAAGATCCAAAGCCACGGAGCGGTCTCGATATAGTTGTAGGCGCCCTCGAGCATATTGCCCCAGGTGGCCGTGGGCGGTTGTACACCCAATCCCAGGAAGCTGATATACGCTTCAGTTGTGATCGCACCCGCAACAGCCAACGTCGCCGAGACAATGATCGGAGCGATGCTGTTCGGCAGGATGTGTTTGAAGATGATCTGCGAACGCGGGGTGCCAATTGCCCGCGCCGCCAGGACAAATTCATTCTCTTTGAGTGACAGGAATTCTGCACGCGTGATCCGGGCAACATACATCCAACTGGTTATCCCGATGATGCCAATGATAACGATAACACTTCCACTGAAGGTTCTCCCAAGAAAGTCAATGGAGGGAATCTTCCCACCGAAAAATTTTGCCATGACGATCAGCAGGAAAAGCTGTGGAACGCAGAGCATCGTTTCAGTTAGGCGCATCAGGATGCTATCCAACACACCACCATAGTAACCTGCCAGGGCGCCGATCAACACGCCAAGGAATGTTTCAATGAAGGCTGCCGTGATGCCGATCAGCAGGGAGATCTGGCCTCCATAGACCGTGCGGGCCAGGATGTCGCGCCCAATCGTATCGGTCCCGAAGGGGTGCTCTGCCGATGGCGGTTGGAGACGAATGCTGGTATCGTTATAGTTGGCATAGCTTTCCGTGAAGATGAAGGCCCCAAAGATGGAATAGAGGAACAGCAGGATCATCGTCACGACCCCAAAGAGTGCCATTTTATGCCGACGGAAGCGTCGCCAGAACAACTGACTGAGGGTCAAGGGAGGCGCCAGGAGTTCGTCAAGGGAATTTGACTGTTGGGGCGCTGATGTAGCCATGTTTGTATCCATCTTGACTGCTCCTCCTAGGTGTAACGGATGCGCGGGTCAAGCGCAGCGTAAACGATATCGGTCAACAATTGGAAAACGACAACCGCTACCGAGATCATCATCAGAATTCCCATGACCACCGCCGTGTCAGAGCGCGAAACATGATCCAAGAACAACCTTCCCATCCCGGGCCAGGCAAAGATGCGTTCGGTGACGATCGCACCCGCCAGCAAGCCAGGTAGATCGAGTCCGACCACGGTGACAATCGGCAGGCTGGCATTCTTGAAGGCGTGGAGATAGATGATCATCCAGCGCGGCAGCCCCTTCGACTTGGCTGTCCGGATGTAATCCTGGCTCATCGCCTCCAGCATCGAACCCCGGATGTAGCGGCTGTAGGCAGCAAAGTAAATAAAAGAAAGGCTGAATACAGGCAGGATCATATGCCAGATCACCTGAGCAGGTGTCTTGCCGACTGCAGGATCGAACATCCCCACCGTCGGGAGATAGGGCAACCCCCACTTTTTAAAGTTGACGGCGAATATATACATCGATAGAAGGGCAACAAAGAAGATGGGCATTGAAAAGCCAATGAAGGAAACTGTTGTGACAGCATTGTCAATGAAAGAATATTGCCTGAGAGCCGAGTAGATTCCGATAACCAAAGCCCCTGCGAGAATGACGATTTCACAAGTAATCATCAGCAGGAGGGTATTGGGAAGCCGCTCTCCGATCACCTCCAGAACCGGCTTTCTACTGACCAGCGAAGTGCCAAAATCCCCGCGCAGAACACCCTTGCGGCGTCCCGGCGTCTCGGCGATGCCATCCCCGTCCAGGTCGACCTTGGTCCAGTCATTGCCGATCAGCCAATAGACATATTGTACGATGACGGGCTTGTCGAGACCCAACTGCCGCTTCAACCGCTCACGGTCACCCGGGCGAGTGGGCGTGCGTCCTCCCAAAGTCGCCAGCGGGTCACCCATGTTCTGCATCAAAACAAAAAGAACCAGGCTGATGATGAATAACAAGGGAATTGCCTGCAGTAACCGTCTGACCACGTACCTTCCCATACGCACCTTCCTGCTTTTCAATATTTTGGAAGCCGGGACAGGAACAACAATCCTGTCCCGGTTCTGGATTGCAAAAACGAATTTGAGATCCTGCTCCGCAGATTACGGAGTCAGATCCCACTCTCTAATATTGAAGAACGGTGTTGCGCCGGAAATCTTTACGTTCTGCAGGCGCGGGCCGATGGCAAAGCTATCCGGATCCTGCCAGACACCCAGCCAGT
>JBFYSM010000096.1:0-3845 GCA_041301605.1 Chloroflexota bacterium
CATAAAATCCATCCTTCGGTGAATTTATTCCTTAAATTTCGGCTGTTTCAGGGATGTTTTTGTCTTTTGCATTTCAAGGTGTGTCCCACTACCAGTGCCATAGTAACTTATGCGGTATTGCGATTTATGCCCGTTTGCAGTATATATGAGTCCACTGTAAAAACACCTTCTTACCACAAAGGTCACGAAGTTTTTCGAACTTTTTTGCGCCAAACTTCAAGATTCTGAATTGCGCCCTTCAGAATTCCTTTGTGCACTTCGTGTCCTTCGTGGTTAATGACCTTTTTGCAGTGGAGTCATATATGAGTCCACTGCAAAAACACCTTCTTACCACAAAGGTCACGAAGTTTTTTGAACTTTTTTGCGCCAAACTTCAAGATTCTGAATTGCGCCCTTCAGAATTCCTTTGTGCACTTCGTGTTGCTTCGTGGTTAATGACCTTTTTGCAGTGGAGTCATATATGGAATTCGAATTTTTCTTCCGGATTTCTTTACCATTTCTTACCAATCAATTCTTACTGTAAGCGATCTGCCTGGCGATGTAAGCGGCATCAGCACCCACGCCTCCGAGCAACGAAGAATTCAAAGCAGTCTGGAAGAGCAGGCCGAGGAAATACAAGCCTGGTGCATCCTTGACAATTCCTCGCGAATGAATGGGATAACCGCGTTCGTCGAAGATCGGCAGGTGGAGCCAATGGTAATCCGGGCGGAATCCAGTCGCCCAGATCACGCCATCAACCGGCAGGATGCGGCCATCTTCGATTTGCGGTTTGCCAGATTGGATACTGGAGAGCCGCGGCACCAGCTCCACGCCAGCCTGTGCAATCTCCTGGCGAGTGGCTCGTCCCAGTGGGGTCCCGTGGTGGAGTTCACCCGCCCGGACTTTTCTTCCGATGGGGGTGTTAACCGTCAACACATGACCCATAACCCACCAGATCGGTCGGCCGTCCAAGACTTTGCCCAATGGGCCATTGGCAGGGATGCGACCAACATCCCGCCCCGCCAGCCAGACCTGTTTGCCTGCGCGAACCAGTTCGAGTGAGATCTCCGCCCCCGAATTGGCCGCCCCTACCACCAGGATGGATTGAGCCAGGATTTGCTTCGGGCTGCAATATGCGCTCGAGTGCAATTGCAGGATCGCCGGGTCAAGTTCTTTTGCAAATGCAGGTACATAGGGAGATTGGAACGGCCCGGTGGCAACGATCACATTTTTGGCAGAAAACTCATGATTGCCTGCCGAGATATGATAATCCTGACTGTTTCGGCTGAGACTCTCGACTTTGACACTATATCGTACCGGCAGGTTGAACTCCCGAGCATAGCCTTCAAGATAATCTGCAACTTCATCTTTTGTGGGAAGGTAATCACCTGTTTTCGGGAATAGCATGCCCGGGAGAGAATTGAATTTACCAGGAGTGAACAGTCTCAGGCTATCCCAGCGTTTGCGCCATGAATCGCCGGTTCGCGGATTCTCATCCAAGATGATGAATTTTTCTCCCTGCTGTGCGAGAAAGTAACCAACTGCCAGGCCAGCCTGGCCACCGCCGATTACGAGAGTATCATATGGTTCGTTCGGTTTGCCAAAACCTCTAATGTTTTCTGTGAACATTTGATTTGCTCCTTCCAAATACCGATAATTTATATTCATTACAGCATTGCTGTAATGAATAAGTGCATGATACAATCAAACTGCAAAAGAGTCAAGAGGTAATGGCCAAGCAAACTCCCCCAAAACGAAAGTATGATTCATCCCGGCGCAAGGAGCAGGCTCGTCAAACGCGCCTCCAAATAACAAAGGCTGCGCATAAATTATTCGTCGAACGTGGATACGCTGGTGCAACCATCGAGGCCATTGCCCAGGAGTCTGGCGTAGCCCAGGAGACGGTTTATGCCACATTTGGCAGCAAGCGTAAGATACTGGCATTCCTGCTTGATATTTCCATCGGCGGTGATGACCAACCAGTCCGCCTCCTTGATCGCCCAGAACCGCAAGCCATCATGCACGACATGGATCAAAGGCGGCAGTTGTCCATGTTTGCCAGGGATATTACCCGGATTTTGTCGCGCGCCTCTCCAGTGTTCGAGATCATGCGGAGCGCATCCAAAACCGAACCGGAGATCGACAAACTGCTCCATGGCCTCTACAGAGAACGGTTACAAAATATGATCCGGTTTGTGCAGAGTATTATTGCCAATGGCCCATTGCGGGATGGAATGGATGAGGCGCAGGCAGGTGAAATGGTGTGGGCGTTGACAAGCCCCGAATTGTTCCAATTATTTAAAGTGGAACGTGGGTGGACAGCAGAAAAGTATGCGCAATGGCTGACGGATATACTAATCCGCCTGCTACTCCCCTGAATAGATCGTAATGAGAATCTAGGTCTGGATGTGTGGAGAAAGGATAGGAGCGGACATTTGTCCGCTCCTGCTCGTCAGAGATTTACTCAATTATACGGCTACCCGCCCTCGGCTTTCGGAGACCAGGGAGCGGATGTGGCTCATGACATTCTCTGCAACCGTTTTTACCAGCGACCTGTCCCCGGCGTCCCCGGCGAAACGCAGGGCTTTGCCGACGGTGATGGCATACGGGCCGCGCAGGTACCAGGTGATGAGGTCCGGTTCGCCCTCGAAACTGGTTGGGACGCGTTTGCAGTTCTTTTCGCGCAGGTAGATGCCGAGCGGGACAACCGGCACGTTGCTCTGGAGCGCCAGGCGGGCTACACCGCTGCGGGGTTCGTGGAACCCGTCCACCGGGCTGATCAGGCCTTCGGGGAAGATGACCACCGACCGACCCTTGGCCAGGGTGCGGCGCGCCTCTTCCAGCACCTGCTCGCCTTTGCCAGGGATCACACGGACATGTCCCATCTTCTTCATGTAGGCGCCGAGGAATGGGATGGTAAATACTTTGGAGTGGATCATCACGCTCATCGGCTTGCGCGTCAGGGCATGGATGAAGATCGGGTCGGTGGTGCTGGGATGGTTGGCGGCATAGAGCACCGGGCCTTCCGGCATCTTTTCGTGCCAGCGAACATCCATTTTGAGCATCAACCGAACGTAGGAGGTGATTACAATACGGCCAATCCAGTAGAGTAGTTTTGAAAACACGACAAAAATGGTCTCCTTTTAATACGTTGTTTAGAACACTCTGCTGCTGAAAAGATACATTTTTCATTGGGCGTATGCCTATCAATCCCCTAACAAAATGCAACCCATATGTCATCATTTTTGTTAGTCCTGGTAACAAAAAAAACGAGACCGGCAGGGCCAGTCTCGTTGATGATGTGGAATATCTTTCGTTTACTTGACCAAATTCCGCAGCACGGTATGCAAGATGCCGCCGTTGCGGTAGTAGTTGACTTCCACGGGGGTGTTCAATAATACTTTGGCTTTGAACTCGATAATTTTGCCATCCGGTCTTGTTGCTTTGACCTTAACTACGCTCTGCGGTGCCAGGTCATTGCTCAGGCCTTCGATGGCGTAGGTTTCATCGCCTTTCAGCCCCAATGCCTCGATGTTCTGCCCATCCACGAACTGCAGGGGCAGCACGCCCATGCCTACCAGGTTGGAGCGGTGGATGCGCTCGAACGATTCGGCAATAACAGCTTTCACGCCTTGCAGCATGGGTCCCTTGGCTGCCCAGTCGCGGCTGGAGCCGGTGCCGTATTCTTTGCCAGCGATGATGATGGATGGGATGCCAGCCTGCTTGTAAAGCATGGCGGCATCATAAATTGGCATCTCTTCAGTCGTCCGCCGTCCGTCGTCCGTCGTCCCGAAATGTTTTGTCCAGTTCCCCTCCCTGGGGGCAACCAACAAATTCTTGAGCCGGATGTTGGCAAAGGTGCCGCG
>JBFYSM010000109.1:0-3206 GCA_041301605.1 Chloroflexota bacterium
TCGGTGGGGTCGCCCTTGATGTCCCAACTGCCGCTCTCGGTTTGCACCAGGCGCGTATCGGAGGCCAGGGTGGCGGCGATGAGCATTTGAAGCAGCACGGGAGATGGCTGCGCGGGTGTACCGCTGTTGGTGGAGAACATGCCTTCAGGGGTGTAACCCGCCCCGGAGACACTGAACATCTGCCCGGCGCAGAACAGGCGGCGGATGGTCATCTCGTCCTTGGTGAGTGTGCCGGTTTTATCGGAGCAAATCACCGAGGTGCTGCCGAGCGTCTCGACAGCGGGCAGGCGACGGATGAGAGCGTTGCGCTTGACCATCTTCTGCACGCCAATCGCCAGCGAAATCGTCACCACGGCGGGCAGCGCTTCGGGGACCACCGCCACGGCCAGGGCGATGCCAAAGATCAGCATCTCAATGATGGGTTGGCCGCGCAGCAATCCCAGGGCGACGATGATCGCCACTACAACGAAGGCCGCCCGCGCCAGCAATGTTCCGACCTTGTCCAGGTTTTGCTGGAGCGGGGTCTTGCTGCTTTCCACGTCTTGCAGCATTTTGGCGATCTTGCCGAACTCGGTGTTCATGCCAGTGGCGGCCACCAGCGCCTTGCCGCGCCCGTAGGTGACGGCGGTCCCGGCGTAAGCCATGTTTTTGCGGTCGCCGAGGGGCATATCGTCGTTTTCCAATGCCTGGATGTGTTTCTCCACCGGCACCGATTCGCCCGTCAGGGCGGCTTCCTCGATTTGCAGGTTGACCGTTTCGAGCAGGCGGGCGTCGGCGGGGACGCGGTCGCCGGTACGCAGCAGGATCACATCCCCCGGAACCACCTCGCGGGCCGGGATTTTGATCTCGGCCTCGTCGCGCAGCACCGTGGCGGTGGGGGCGGCCATCTGGCGCAAGGCTTCGATGGCGCGTTCGGCGCGGTATTCCTGCACGAAGCCAAGCACCACGGCAAACAGCACGATGATGGCGATCACGATTGATTCGATGCCATGCCCCAGGAAGAGCGAAATGATCGTTGCACCGAGCAGGATCAAGATCAGTACATTTTTGAATTGTTCGAGCAGGATTTCCCACGGTGAAACGCGGTGGGCGGCCTGTAATTCATTGGGTCCATTTTCCTGCAGGCGTTTGGCTGCTTCAGCGGCATCCAGGCCGTTGGGGCTGGTACTCAGCCTTGTGTAGGCATCATCTCGGGTAAGAGTGTGCCAGGATTGCGTTTGCATGTTATTTCTTATCTCCAGGTTGTTGAAAGTCTTCGCGCCGGGGTCGGTGCGTTTTGAACAGGAAAATATCGAACAGGTAGATCAGGCCCGCCATGATCGGCAGGAACAGCAGCGCCAGGATAGCCTCGGCGTAGAACATGATCTCCTCGAACCAGATGGCCATGGCGGTCCCACCCGCCCCGGTGACGGCAGCGGGTTTCCAGAGACGGCGCAGGAAGGGTGAACGGGGAGCAGAAGGCATGGGGGACTCCTTTCTATTCATCACACGCCCGGCATCCGGATAATTTGGGAAACCAGGCACAGCGGTTAAACCAGGAATACACCAACAGGCCCACTACGCCCAACACCAGGAAATAGGGCAGAGCCTGCTTGACATAAGCGCTGATCAGGGGCCATTCATGGCCGAGGGCATAGCCTGCTCCGATCAGCAGCGTACACCAGATATAGGCGCCGGAAAAAGTAGCGATGATGAAAATTCCAAAGGGCATGCGCGCCAACCCGGCCGGGATGCTGACCAGGGTTCGCACGCCCGGCATGACGCGTCCGAAGAAAACCAACCAGGAGCCCCAGCGCTGGAATTGGGTTTCAGCGCTGGAGACATGGGCCGGGGCGATGCGCACCCAGCGGGCCAGTTTATCTATCAAGGGCCGCCCGCCCAGCCGCGCCGTCCAGTAAGTGATGGAGGAGCCGGTCACGCTACCAATGGCGGCAACCAGCCCACCCCCGAAGATCATCGCGGGAGGAAGCCCGTGTTGTTCGATCAGCATCCAACCAGCCAGGCCGAGGATGATTTCACTCGGTGTGATGCCGGTGGCGTTCTCGAATACCAGCAGCAGTGTCACGCCCCCCCAACCCCAGGCATCGTAAAGGGTTTGCAGTGAGCCTAAAATCCAGGTTTCTATTTGGGAAATCAAAATTTCCTCCAAAACGATTGCATAAGCATGGAACCGAACCCCGCACCTCCGGCTGTTGGTGCCAGGATTGGCGAGGCAGATGGATATACCTGCAGCAACATAACCGGCTGTTCATGCGCTTTCTTCATAGATGTGGCGCGGTCAGTACAACCAGGCCGCAAGAACATGCGCGCAAGCTTTATGAATTATGCGTATTTTGGAGGTGGTGGAGCAGGAGGCAAGGGATGCGAATGCTGGCGAAATTGCATCCATGCTGCCTTTGAAGCGCTTAACCCGGTTATCCATCCCCCAACATTGGAAATATTAAGCTCTTCTTCAAAATCAATCTGCTCAAACAGGCCATAACCGCCAGGCTCAACTTCAGACATTGCCAAGTTGAAACACCCGGCAACCACAAGCATTGGCAATGCCAGGCCAGCAATAACGAGCAAGATGAGCAGGGTTACAAATCGCATCCTTATTCTCAACAGTCAAAAAAACAAAAAAAACCACCACCTTGAAGGCGATGGTCTTGCTCTTGAACTCAGACAGCCGGGAAATTTCTTTCCGTCTTGACGGCTGCCCATCCCGGTAAGCCGGGCGGCTACTCCCCATCGGAGTGCCTGAAGTATATAGGATTCAGGCGATTATGTCAATTATGCCGCGTTAGTTCATAATCTTTTGACTTGACAAGGCTGGGGGGTAGATGCGGTATAATCCCTGCGCTTTAAGATTCAACACGACGGACACGAAGGAACACAAAAGATTCCTTCGTGTTACTTTGTGGACTTTGCGTCCTTTGTGTTAAAGGATTTTTTCTATGTCAGAACCCGAACTCACTACCGCCCCCGAACCTGTCAGGCAGATCATCGGCACCGTCGAAAGAGTGGACATCGACGAGCAGATGCGCACTGCCTATCTCGATTATGCCATGAGCACCATCGTCGCCCGCGCCCTGCCAGACGCCCGCGACGGATTGAAACCGGTACACCGCCGCATCCATTTCGCGATGGATGATCTGAACCTGCGCTCGAACAGTGCCTTCAAGAAATCCGCCCGCATCGTCGGTGAAGTGCTCGGCAAGTACCAC
>JBFYSM010000225.1:0-4752 GCA_041301605.1 Chloroflexota bacterium
CAAATATCGTTTCGGGGGCGTCAACCGCTTTGTCGTCCGGGCAACCGTAACGCGCTAGTTTTCAGGTTCCAGGAGGTGCTTATGAAACGCGTCCCGCCCCAGGCCGGGATGAGCACGCTGGTGGTCCAGTTTGCCGAACAACTGGACCCGCAGGGTGCGCACGTATCCCCCATCTACCAGACATCTGTTTTTCGTTTCCCGGATGTGGCAAGCGGGCAGGCCATTTTCACAGGGGAGGCGGAAGGCCATTACTATACCCGCATCAGCAACCCGAATTCCCGGCAGGTGGCGCAAAAGATCGCCGCCCTGGAAGCATTCGATTTGATCCGCGCCCATCCTGAACGCGACCCGCTGGATCTGGCCGCGGCCGAGATGTTCACCTCCGGCATGGCGGCCATATCTGCCGCCATCCTTGCACGTGTTCATGCCGGGGATACGGTTATTGTTCAGGAATCGCTGTACAGCGGCACGTTCGTTTTCCTCGATAACCTTGCCCCAACCCTGGGAATCCGTGTGGTCTGGCTGCAAGATTTCTCTCCAGATGCCTGGGAAACGGCCTTTCAGCTAAATCCAACTGCCAAACTGGCCCTGGCTGAAACCCCGGCCAACCCGATGATGGATATTATCGACCTGGCGGCGGTTGCCGGGATCGCCCATTGTCATAGTGCCTGGCTGATGGTGGATAACACCTTCGCCACGCCCTACGGACAACGCCCACTCAGCCTGGGGGCGGATATTGTCATCCACTCGACGACCAAGTACCTGTCCGGGCATGGGGCGGTGGTGGGCGGCGTGGCTGTCAGCCGGCACATTGATTTTGTTCGCAAGGAACTGCACGATACGCTCAAAACATTGGGCGGTTCGCCCAGTCCTTTCGATTGCTGGCTGACCCATCTTGGCCTGAAAACTTTCGAACTGCGTATGCAGCGTCACTGCGAAAATGCAATGAGGGTGGCTCGCTACCTGGCCAGTCATCCCAAAGTGGAGCGGGTCTATTACCCTGGATTGGAAGATCATCCAGGATTTGGGATTGCACAAAAACAAATGCATGCGTTTGGTGGGATGATCACCTTCGAACTCAAGGGAGGCCTGGCTGCTGGCGAAGCGTTGATGAACCATCTCCAATTGATCACCCTAGCGGTCAGTTTGGGCAACGTGGACAGCCTGATCCAGCACCCGGCCAGCATGACCCATCACAATGTTCCGCGTGAGGAGCGGTTGAAAGTCGGCCTGACAGACGGCCTGGTGCGCTTCTCGGTTGGCATCGAAAATGTGGAGGATATCCTGGCCGACCTGGAGCAAGCGCTGAACTATGCGTGAATTGTCCAAAAACCTTGACAGATTTCCCATCCTGCCTATAATTCCGCCCGATATGGTCACATTCCTTTTGTTTCGAGATTTCCTGTTCGAGCCTGTCAAGTCAGTTGTTCCCTTTTCCAATTAGAGAGCCTTTAGCGGCTCTCTTTTTTTATGTCTCGCCCTCACCCCGGCCCTCTCTCGTAAGCGGGAGAGGGGGAGAAAGATGCAATGATCAAACTACCAGGATTAATCGATCCGCACGTTCATCTGCGCGAACCCGGACAGACCCACAAGGAAGACTGGGATAGCGGCACATCCGCCGCGCTGGCTGGCGGTGTGACGATGGTGCTGGCGATGCCCAACACCAGGCCGCCTATCTTCGATGCCACCACTCTGGACCTGGCGCTGGCCGCGGCCAAAGCGAAAGCCCGCTGCGACTACGCCCAGTTCCTCGGCGCGGGGCCGGTGAACACGGATTGGGATCGTACGGGCGGACCGGCGAGTCCGCCCCAGCGTGCCGCCGGGCTGAAAATGTACCTCGACAGCACCTTCGGCGAACTGCGTCTCGATGACATGAATCTCTGGCAGCAGCACTTCCAGACCTGGCCGCGTGAATTGCCCATCGTGGCACACTCTGAAAGCCGCAGCATGGCGGCAGTCATTCTGATGGCGGCCATCTATGATCGACCGGTTCACATTGCGCATATCTCGCTGAAAGAGGAAGTGCTGCTCATCAAGGCGGCCAAGGAACGCGGCATCAAGGTGACGTGCGAGGTGTGTCCGCACCATCTGTTCCTGACCAAGGATGATATTCACGCCATATCGCAGGGACATCCCGGTCGCGGTGAGGTGCGGCCAAGGCTTGCCACCAAGGAAGATGTGGACGCGCTGTGGGACAATCTCGATGTCATTGACTGCTTTGCCACCGACCACGCCCCGCACACCCTGGCCGAGAAGGATGGCGAAAATCCTCCGCCTGGTTTCCCCGGCGTGGAGACGATGCTTCCGCTTTACCTGACTGCTGTGAACGACGGACGACTGACGACAGACGACATCATACAAAAATGTGTAATGAACCCTCGCAAAATTTTCTTGCTCCCCGAACAACCCGAAACCTGGATCGAAGTGGACGAAAATGCCCGTTACGAACTCCGCGCCGCGGACATGCACTCCCGCTGCGGCTGGACGCCGTTCGAAGGCTGGCAGGTGAAGGGACGCGTGACGCGCGTAGTGCTGCGCGGATGCGAAGCGTTCAAGGACGGCAAAATCCTTGTCGAGCCGGGATATGGTCGGAACGTCAGGGCATAGGAGTTTATTGTATAATCCTAATACAGAAACCACAGGAGCGCCGCCTTGAATCTGTACAGCGTCATTTGGAAAGAGAAGTTCATCGAAAAACTGGCTGTGAAACATGCTGTGGAAACCGATGAAGTCGAGGAAGTGCTATTTGCCGAACCTCATGTGCGTTTGTTCGAGAAAGACACATTAAAGGCGAAAACCTGTACGCCGCGTATGGACGGACCCATTCGGGCAGATGTTTGATCATCTTCTTTGTCTTGAAGCACAAGACGGCTGCATTACCGATTTCCGCCCGTGATATGACTCGTTCGGAGCGTAAATACTATGACAACCCAAAAGAAAATAATTGATCCGATCCCCGAAGAATTTGGAAGTTACGAAGAGGCTGCTGAATTTTGGGATTCACACGATACCACACAGTTCCTTGCCGATTCAATCCCAGTGAAGGTGAAGGGCGAATTGCGTGAACGTCGCTTCGAGATCGAGATTGATTCGGCAGTTGCCAGCATTTTGCGGCAGGAAGCCAAGCGGCGCAAGGTCACTCCTAGCCGTCTCGCCAATGATTTACTTCGTCAACGCTTGATTGCCCGGCAGTAGCCGCCAGACTTCCGAAGTCCTTCAGACTTCGGAAGTTTTGTGAATAACGAAAGGGAAGCGCAAAATCTCGAAGGTTTTCTATCTTTCGGCCAATGTCCCGCTGACATACTTGTGCAGTACACTGGAGATCAAGGTCTGGTATGGGATGCCTTCACGCAGGGCGCGTTTTTGCAGGTCGAGCAGGTCTTTTTCGGAAATGCGGATGTTGACGCGCCTGTCCTTGCGGAAGGCGGCGCGGGCGTAGGCCTGGTACTGGGCCGCCTGTTCTTTTACATTTTTCACCGACTGCCATTCCTCGTTTTCATAGGAGGCCAGCAGTTCGAGTTCTTCCGGCTGGAGTTTCAGATCGCTCATTTTGCCCTTCCTTTCAGGTACTTGCGGGTCGCTATGCGGCTCGGGATGATCGTTTTCAGGAATATTTCGCTTTCGGTTTCGATGAATGGAACGAGATACACGTAATTATCAACCTGCACTACAAATAATTTTTGGCCTTTATACCTATCCTGGTTGGGATGTTCGAGCACATCGAGCAGGAAGCCCATCTCGATATAAAGGACGATCTCTTCGAAAGAAACCTGTCTTTCGGCTTTCAAGAGGGCATTCTTTTCCTGGTTCCACAGAAAGGTTTTCACGCCCCGATTATAGCCATTTGTGTGCCTTTTGGCAACACTTTCGCTGCGGCTGGAGGCCGTTCGTGGGCTGGCAGGTGAGGAGAGACGTGAGGAGTGTGGTGCTGTATGGACGCGATGCGTTCGAGGAAGGCAAAGTATTGATCGAGCCGAGACATGGGATTATGTTAGAGAATAATTCCAGAAAGGAAATTGTTGGTGTCTGGTCACATAGTCGGCGGTCTAGCATTAATCTTTTTAGGCGTTTTAGTTATTGTTTCAAGGCTTTTACGATGGAAATGGTTTAATGAACATTACAAAGTTCGGAACATTGAAGATACATTGGGCGAGAAAAACGCCGATGTTTTTTACATAATTCTAGCATTGCTTCTTGTAATTCTTGGTATCCTAATCATGACGCACCTTATAGGTTGAGAACATAAGCGTTGGCATTATTCAAAATAAGATAACCAGTTTTTCGGACTTTCAGATCTATCCCAAAAAGGCAAAGGCTCGAAACAGATAAACGGGATTCGTTCCCAATCAAACACAGAATCCCAATCCAAAATCAACAATCCTAAATTTTCAATCACCAATAAGGAGTAACCCATGACTATCCCCAAACACAACATGTCCCACCTGCCCCTGGGCGACCACAAGAACGCGCCCTGGTATGGCAAGGATATCATTTCGGTCAATCAGTTCGGACGCGAAGATCTGGAATACATCTTCGCTGTGTCGCACGAGATGCCTGATCTGGTCGACCACCTCGGCACGTTCGACCTGCTCAAGGGCAAGATCCTGGCCAACCTGTTCTACGAGCCGTCTACCCGTACCTCTTCTTCATTTACTTCCGCAATGGAACGCCTGGGTGGCAGCGTGATCCCGATTAGCGAGGTGCGCTATTCATCGGTGGCGAAAGGAGAGTCACTGCCAGATACCATCCGCA
>JBFYSM010000231.1:0-7307 GCA_041301605.1 Chloroflexota bacterium
ATCTTCCCCTATTTATTGAGAAGTTACAAAGCATTGGTTAACCAGAGACCGGCATCCAGATAGGTGCCGGTCTCTTTTATGAGGAGAATGTAACGCTCGCTAGAGTTTCTTGCCGCAGTTGGCGCAATGGTTCCAGCCATCCTGCACCACATATCCGCACTTGGGACAGGTTCGCAGTGGAGCCGGGGCGGCAGGGGGTGGGGTGGCTGCTGAAGAACGCTTCATTCCATACCGATAAGCACCATACACCAGAAAGCCCAGCAGCACCAGCGGGATCAGGCGCACCAACCCCATGCCGAAGAGCATCAAGCCGCCACCGAAGGGCAGGAAGCTCCGATACCCCATCATCGGAGTGTGCCAATCACGGATGGGGAGATCGCGCGAAACGATGTGCCAGCCAAGCGAATTACGGAACACAAACGCCAGGGTTGCCAGGGCAGCCACGATTACCAATACAATCACGATCCCAAGGATCCATTTCCAAACTTTTTTCATAGGGTTACTCCTTTCGATTTCGCCAATCATAGCATGCCAGTGTTAGAAGCACATAAAGGAATTATGGAGATTTTGTGTGGAACTTCGGATGATCAGCTACAACCCTGTTTATCAAAAAACGGAGGGAATGCCCTCCGTCCTCTGCCAAGCAAACTTGCCTGATTACCGTGATACGAAAAAGAAGTTATCCGGTACTGCAAAAGAAAATCCGATGTAAGTAATGACCGTTGCCAGGAATGCCAACGCGATCATGGCCTTGGCCGGGTTGCGCAGGGGCATGGCCTCGAACGGCTCTTCCATGCGGATGCAGAAGTAGACACCCACGCCAGTCATGAAAATACCCCAGATCAATTCCACCATGCCTTTGACGGGCAATCCAAGTGCCTGCGGTGCGTAGAACATGGCGATCATCATCCACGGCATGGCCGAAAGGATCAGCATGCGGGAAAACAGGAAGGGCTGGAACGCGATGGTTTTGCGGCGCAGGATGAAATCGATCACACTCACCAGGAGATATGAATAGAACAGCATCTTCATGTGCGGGTAAACGGCCTCGATCGCCTCACCAAAGATCACGCCGATGATGCTCCCCCCTGTCCAGTCATAGAGTTGATGGAAGAGCACAAAGAAGAGAAAACCAGCGATCAGTTTCCACCAGGGAAATTTTATTTTCATAATGCCTCCTCAATCGTTATTATTAGTTGAAACACTTCCAGCCTAGTTTCGTCGCAAACCGGATGGGTAATGGTTCTTGAGCACACCCTGGACAACCTTGCCCCACCCCAGCGGGAAACCATCCACGGTCACCAGCGTCCAGCCATCGGGCAGGTTCACCGGCAGCGTCTGGCCGCCCAGGTAGGAAGCGACCGCCGGATCACCTGCCGCCAGATCCAGTCGCAGGCAGGCCTGATGGGCAAACAGCCCCATCGCCAGCGCATGTGACGGCTCGAAACGGCCCTTCTTCGCATCCCCCAGCCACCAGCCAGGGTTAGAAATGCGTAAGCCGGAAAGATCGGGCGTGCCGGGTGGGATATGGTAAATGCGGCTGCCAAGGAATGCCAGGTTCAATGCGGACGGATCGAAATCCAGGAAGCCAGCAACGAAAGCCTGGAAATCATCCTGCACGTTGCGGAGCGGGACCGGTAAGCCTGCCAACCGTTCCGATGGGCCTGCCTCCCCGCTGACGCGCCGCAGCCGGGCCACAAAGTGTCCCTCGCCGGGGAGGAGATGCGGCCAGAGACGGCGCGCCCCGCGCCAGTCGCGGGACGTATCCGCCTGGACCCATTCGGGATGGGAGGGGGCGGTCAGGGACTCGGTAGTCGGCCAGGGATCGAGGGCAAACTCCCGATTCTCCAGAAGGAAATGTTCGATCACGCCTTCGTCTTCTTCGGGGGCGAAAGTGCAGGTGGCATAGACCAGGATGCCGCCGGGGCGGACGAGCCGGGCGGCGATGCGCAGGATCAGGCGCTGGCGCTCGGCGTAACCGGGGATGGCGGCAGCCTGCCACTCCAAGCGCACATCGGGCTCCTTGCGGAACATGCCTTCGCCGGAGCAGGGCGCATCGACCAGGACGCGGTCGAAGTAACCGGGCAGGCGGTCGGCCAGGCGGTCGGGCGTTTCGTTGACTATGAGCGTGTTGCGCGCCCCCCAGCGCTCCAGGTTGGAAGCCAGCGCCGGGATGCGTTTGGTACGGATCTCGTTGGCGATCAGGAGACCCTGGTTCTGCATGCGGGCAGCGATGGCAGTCATCTTGCCGCCGGGGGATGCAGCCAGGTCCAGGACGCGTTCACCCGGCTGGGGATCGAGCACTTCAGCCACGATCATGGCTGATGGTTCCTGGAGGTAATGGAGACCAGCAGCATGGTAGGGATGTTTGCCGGGGCGACTTTCGTCCGATGTGTTCGTAATGCGGAATCCGGTCGGGCACCAGGGGACAGGGGTCAGGGGGTAGGGCGATATGGATTGGAAGGCTTCGGGCGTCAGTTTGAGCGTGTTGACCCGCAGGCCGACGGTGGCGGGGTTATCGTAGCAGGCGAGAAAATCTGGATATTCATCGCCCAGCAGGTTTTGCATCCGTTCCAGGAACGCGGGAGGCAGGGGTTTCATGGGCCAATTTAACCACAAAATACTGGTGTCACTGCGAGCAAAGCGAAGCAGTCTCCTGTTGGGGAAAAACTGCCTACCATTAGCGCCTTCGCAACAATTTTTCCAGTACAATCAAGCCCATGTTCAAAATCTTCAAATCCCCTCTTTTCTGGTTCGTCATCTGTTTGATCGCGATCGCCCTGCTGGCCTTCTTGGGGCCGGAGGAGAAATCCCTGGGCTCCAACGTGCGGATCGTCTACCTGCACGGGGCGTGGGTGCTGACGGCCGAGATCGCCTTCCTGGCCGCCGGGCTGGCCGGATTGGTGGGTTTGCTCGGCTTGCTGGGACTGCCGCTCCTGGCTGGTGCGCGGGCTGACAAGTTCAACCGCTGGTCGCGCGCCTTGGGCTGGACAGGCATCCTCTTCTGGGTCACCTACCTGCCGCTCTCGCTGTGGGCCATGCAAGCCAACTGGAGCGGATTATTTCTGGCCGAGCCGCGCTTCCGCCTGGCATTGACCTTTGCCGTGGTCGGGCTGCTGCTGCAGTTCGGCCTGTGGCTCATCCACAAGCCCTGGCTCACCTCGAGCGCCAACCTGGCCTTCATCATCGCCCTGCGCCTCGCCTTTGCCTCCGCCGAATACATCATGCACCCGCCGCCCTCGCCGATCTTCAGTTCGGGGTTGGTGAATATCCAGGTATTCTTCATTGGGTTGAATCTGCTTACGCTGTTTGCGGCGTATTTGTTGACACGGACGTTTATTCGATTCAACGAATCAGCGATTCAGCGAATCAATTGACTCGCTGACTCACCGCCTCGCTGACTCGCTGAATCTATAGGAGGATAAAACCATGGACTTCGACACGTGGGAAAAAGAAGTTCCGGCACGGATCAAGGATGAGCCTGTCTGGAAGTTTGCTGGCTACCGCAAAGCGCTCTACCTGCATGACCTGTTCTGGGAAGATACGGAAAACTGGCTGAAAGACTGGCGCGGCAGGTCTTTGGCCGATCAGATCGTTCGAAGTTCATCATCGGTCCCGGCGAACCTCGAAGAAGGCCTGGGACGCGGATATGGCAAGGAACTGCTTTACCACTACCGGGTTGCACTCGCTTCTGCACGGGAAACGAAAGGATGGTACTTCCGCGGCCGTCGCTTCATCCCATCGTCAGAAGTGCTCGAGCATCGCCTGAGCCTTGTGGATGAAGTCATCGCCCTGCTCGTCACCGAGATCAACCACCAACGCAAATTCCAAAACCGCTAACCCCTCCCCGCCTCCCCGCCTCGCTGACTCGCTGACTCGCTGAATCGCTGAATCGTTGACTCGCCTCCGCTACCTCCTCCCCGCCTTCACCGCCATCCGGACCTTCTTCAACACCCTGCACCGGATGGCCTACCCATTCCTGGGAATCTTCGCGCGCAGCCTGGGTGTTGAAGTGGATGTCTTGGCGCGCCTGCTGGCCAACCGGGCATTGGCTGGCGCACTGGTTCCATTTATCTTCCCGTTCATCGAGCCGCGCGGCCGCAAGTTTGGCATGCTCTTGAGCCTGGGGCTGTTCCTGTTTGGCATGGGACTGGTGGTTTTCTGGCCCACCTACCCGACCCTGGCAATTGCCCTGATCCTTGGAACGGTCAGCAAGTACCTGTTCGACCCATCCATGCAGGCCTTCCTGGGTGATCGGGTCCCCTACCAGCGCCGCGGACTGGTTCTGGCATTGACCGAAATGGGCTGGTCACTGGCCTTCATCGTCGGCGTGCCGGTGGCCGGTTTCCTGATCGCAAGGTGGGGCTGGCTGGCCCCCTTTCCGCTATTCGGGATCATGGCCTTGCTCTCCATGCTGTTGTTGTTCAAGGCGCTGCCATCAGACCAGTCAAGATCGGCGACATCCACCCGCCTGTATGCCAACTTCCAGACCGTGATTGCATCCCCTGCAGCTTGGATGGGACTGGGCATCGGCCTGTTCGCTTCGGCAGCCAACGAAGTGGTCAACCTGATTTTTGGCGTCTGGCTGGAGGATTCGTTCGGACTGCAGCTGGCCGCTCTGGCCGGGGCATCGGCAGTCATCGGCATCTCGGAACTCGGCGCGGAGGGTCTGGTAGCCGCCTTCGCCGACCGGCTGGGCAAACCGCGCGCTGTGGCGCTGGGCCTGCTATTGAATTGTGCCGCAGCGCTGGCATTGCCGCTCCTCGGGCGTTCGACCGTTGGGGCACTGGTCGGCTTGTTTTTGTTCTATATCTCATTCGAATTCATGCTGGTCAGTGAAATCCCACTGATGACCGAAGTAATGCCCAAGGCGCGGGCCACCTTGATGGCTTTCAACATTGCCGGGTTGTCCCTGGGACGCGCCACCGGGGCTTTCCTGGCGCCGGTGCTGTATGGAATTGGTTTTCCAGCGGTCACGTGGGCATCGATTGGCTTCAATTTCCTGGCATTGGTCGCAGTCAGGCAAATATCAAAAAAGTTACCGTAAAACACATCGAACAGTGTTCATCTTTCCACATCTGTGGTTAAATTAATCCATGCTTATCCATTCTGCCACCCAACTCCTGACCCTCAAGGGCGGCCCGCAGCGCGGCCGCGACCTCGGCAACCTCGGCATCATCGAGAACGGCGCAGTGTTGATCCGGGACGAGAAGATCGCCGCCATCGGCAAAACCGATGAACTGCGCGCTTCCGTACCGGGAGAACCTGCGCTGGATGCCAGCGGCTGCGTGGTCATGCCTGGTTTCGTCGACCCGCACACCCACATCATCTGGGGCGGGGATCGTTCCGCCGAGTTCGCCATGAAGATGTCCGGTATGCACTATCTGGATATCCTGGCTTCCGGCGGCGGGATCCTTTCGACCGTACGCGCCACCCGGACGGCATCCATCGAGACCCTGATCGCCCAAACCAGTCCACGCCTGCTGCGTATGTTCGCCCACGGTACCACCACCGCCGAAGCCAAGACCGGCTACGGTCTCCAGACCGCCACGGAACTGAGATTGCTCAAGGCCCTGCTGGCGTTGGATGATGAAAGCCCGTTGGAATTGGTTTTCACGTTCCTTGGCGCGCATGCCATTGCCCCCGAGTACAAGGATGATCCGCAAGGGTACACCGACCTGATCACCGAAACCATGCTGCCCATTGTCTGCCAGTGGTGGGGGACGCATGCGCCGCGCCTGCCCCTGCCCTTCGTGGATGTCTTCTGTGAGAACAAGGCCTTCAACCTGGTTCAGTCACGCCAGATCCTGACCAGGGCCAAGGAACTCGGCTTCCCGCTCAAGATCCATGCCGATGAGTTCGACAACCTCGGCGGCGCCAGCCTGGCGGTTGAGCTGGGTGCGGTCTCGGCGGACCACCTGGTGAAAACCTCGGATGCCGATATTGCCGCCTTGGGGAGATCGGATACTGTGGCAGTCTCGCTGCCCTGCACACCGTTTGGCCTGGCAGAGCAGGATTACACGCCCGCCGAAAAGATCATCGACGCCGGCGGCATCCTGGCCCTGGCCACTGACTGCAACCCCGGCACGGCCTGGAACGAATCGATGCAGTTTGCGATCGCCCTTGCCTGCCGCTACATGAAGCTGACCCCAGCCCAGGCGATTGCGGCCTCCACCATCAACGCCGCCCACGCCATCCGCCGCGCCGACCGGATCGGCTCCATCGAAGAGGGCAAACAGGCCGATATGCTCATCCTTTCCGTGCCGGATTACCGCCATCTCGGCTACCGCTTTGGGACGAACCTGGTGAAACAAGTGGTCAAACGCGGCCGGGTCTATTCGGTGGATGTCGGGTATTACAGGACAGCCTGACCATCAGCAGAGACTATAAAGACCCGGTTTCTGCTAGAAACCGGGTCTCTATGTTTTGCATCACGGTGGTTCGAACAAACCTTTTGGAGGCAACCATGCAAATCGACATCATCGGCATCCCCCTCGATCTCGGCGCTGACCGGCGCGGTGTGGATATGGGCCCCAGCGCCATCCGTTACGCCGGCCTGCGCAACAAACTGGAAGCCCTGGGTTACTCGGTCGAAGACCGCGGCAACGTCCCAACGCCCATCGCCGAGACTTGCAAGGCCACCGAGCCGAAACTCAAGTACATCGATGCCATTGTGCCTGCCATGCGCCAGCTGACCGATTTCGTTGCCAAGACCGTCGGGGATGGCGACTTCCCCCTCGTGCTGGGCGGCGATCATGCGGTCGCACTCGGTTCCATCCGGGGTGCCGCCCGGCACAAGAAGATCGGCGTCATCTGGGTGGATGCCCATGGTGATTTCAACACCCCCGAGACCACGCCATCCGGCAACATCCACGGCATGCCGCTGGCCGCGCTGACCGGCCACGGCGACCCGCGCCTGGTGCAGCTCTTCGATGAGACTGTGCCAGTTATCGATCCGCAAAACGTGGCCATTCTCGGCGCTCGCGACCTGGATCCCGGCGAAGTGAACAACCTGCGCCAGGCTGGCATCCTGGTGCTGGGTATGGAACAGATCGACCGGATCGGGATGGTGCAGGCAGTGTCGAAGGCCATCGAGCGCGCCGGCCATGCCACGGATGGGATCTACCTGTCCTTCGATATGGATGCCCTCGACCCGCGCCATGCGCCCGGCGTCGGGACTCCCGTCACGGGTGGCCTGACCTACCGCGAAGGCCACCTCATCTGCGAACTGCTGGCTGAGACGAAGAAACTGGTGGGAATGGACCTGGTGGAGGTCAATTCCGTGCTGGATGTGCAGAACCAGACCG
>JBFYSM010000252.1:0-4697 GCA_041301605.1 Chloroflexota bacterium
TTTCCGTTATGCTGTACCGCCCTACTATTGGTCCGCATGTGCCTCGGCTGAAGGCATTTTCCGAAGCCCATCCCGAGATCCGAATATTGGCCGGCCATATGTGGCTGGATTGGTTCAAGAAGGAAGGTTGCAAATGAGTATGCACATCCTGAACTGTTTTACCTGTAATGCCCGCTGGCCTTTGAAATTGAAGACCGGCACCGTTTGCACGCTGGTCGAAACGAACCAGGGGCTTGTCTTGGTCGATACCGGTCTCGGTTTGGATGATTATGCCCACCCGCCGGGGATGGTGAACCTGTTCAGGGTCATCTTCTCGGTGCCGTTCGAGCGGCGGGAGGCGGCGGCCAACCAGGTGAAAAGCCTGGGTTTTCGGCCTGAAGATGTGCGCCACATCGTACTGACCCACATGCACTTCGACCACTGCGGAGGCTTGCCGGATTTCCCCCGGGCCAGGGTGCACGTACACCGCCGCGAGCATGAAGCATTCACCGGCCGGATGCGTCGCTGGACCGACTTGGCCTACCTCCGCCGCCACATCGCCCACAAACCGGAGTGGGTGCTCTACGATACCACCGGCGAGAAATGGTACGACTTCGATGCCATCCACCTGCCGTTCGAGCCGGAGATGTGGCTGGTGCCCCTGCACGGGCATACATGGGGGCACTGCGGCGTGGCGGTCAAACAGGGAGACGGCTGGTACTTCAATGCTGCCGATGCGGGGGCGGTCTACAACGATTCTGCGCCTGCCTGGCTGATCCGGCTGGTGCTGGGTCCGCACGATGGGAGATTGCGGCAGTTCATGAAGGCGCATCCCGAAGTCCGCATGGTCACATCCCACATGGAACTGGATTGGTTCGAGAAAGAGGGTTCGAAATAAACACCCAGGCCCATGGAGAGAATCTATTCGGCAATGTGACAGTCACTTCCGAAGTGACTGTCACATTGGATTACATATCCCCAACCACACCCCTCGCCACCCGCACCTGGATGCCGCCGTTGACGAAGCCGAGCGAGGTATCCAAGTCCATCCACATCTGGCCGAGCAGGACGGGGTCACTGCTCAGCACGGCCACCTGCCAGCCGGGGCAGTGCAGGCGCAATACGTTGCCAAACTGGGCGTACAGGTTGCGCAGGTCCTTGCCTTCGCTGACGCGCAACCCGTAGGGCGGGTTGGTGACCACCCAGCCGCGTTCCGGCGGCGGCGTGATGGATGAGACAGCCTGGCACTTGAATTCGATGATGTCAGCCCCCCCGGCGCGTTCGGCGTTTTCGTGGGCCATCTTGATCGCGCCGGCATCCCGATCCGAAGCCTGGATGACTAGCGGCTGCAATTGACCACGGACGATGGACGACCGACGATGAAGATCGTCCCATAATGCCTGGTCGAAATTCGGCCAATCCATGAAGGCGAAGCGGCGGTTGATGCCGGGCGGGATGCCGAGCGCCATCAACGCGGCTTCGATGGGGATCGTGCCGGAGCCGCAGAAGGGATCCAGGAGGGGGGAGGCTTTATCCCAGCCGGAGGCCATCAGCATGGCGGCAGCCAGGGTCTCGCGCAGGGGAGCCTTGGCGACTGCCTGGCGGTAGCCGCGTTTGTAGAGCAATTCCCCGGAAGAGTCCATGCTGACGGTGCACTGGTTATCCACAAGCCGCACCATCACCAACTGCGGGGGGTGGTCTTCGATGTGTTGATCGGCTTTGACGGATGGGGAGGGCTGGCCCATCCGTTCTGCTAGGGCGGCGAGGATGGTCCGGGCGACTGTGCCCTGATGGAAAAGTTTCGACCCATGGCAGGTGATGTGGATGGCAACGGGCTGCCCGGGGGCCAGAAAGCGTTCCCAGGGCAGGCGGGAGGCGCGTTTTTGCAATTCCGGGAAGGTGGTGGCATAGAAGAAGTTGCCCACCCGGGCCAGGATGCGGCTGGCCGTCCGCAGGTGCAGGTTGGTGCGATAGAGGGTGGACAGATCGCCTTTGAAGGTGACGCCGCCAGGGTCAATTTGAACTGCGAAGGGAGGAAGAGCGCGAAGGCTTTCTTTGTCCTCCGCGTCAGAAATAGTGGCAGGCTCCGGGAAGAGACTCTGGATCTCTTGGGCGGTGAATGGCTCTAGGCCGGGGGCGGTGGCGGCGAAATAGGTGTCCAAGTTTATAACCTTTCAAACACAAAGAACACGAAGTTGCACAAAGGTGGTTTTATGATTTGGGTGTCCTTCAAATTTAGTTGAAAGTCACTGGTTGAGTAGGGTGGTGTTCTTCCACCCGTATCGAAACCAGCGATTCCGGGTCTTGATACGCCGGACACTTGCCCTGCGTGCAAGCGCAGGGAAAACACCGGCTACTCGACCCTCGCTATTTATCTTAACTGAAATGAAATACATCCTTATGATTTCCTTCGTGTTGGAATTCTTTCCGCGTCACGATTTCCTTCTGGCGTTCCTTGCGGCGGGTGTCCTTTTCCACAAAGATCGGCTGTCTCGTGAACGGGTCGAGTTCGGTATAGTACATCAGGCTGGAATAGGTGGATGGGGTGGGGGTGAATATCTGCACCTGCTCGGGGTGGATTTGCAGTTCCTGGCTGGCGAAGCGGCGCACGCGTTGCATGTCGGCTTCGGTGCAGCCGGGGTGGGCGGCGATCAGGTAATAGGTCAGGAATTGCTTCTTCCCGCCCGCCCGGTTCAGGCTGTCGAAGCGGCGCTTGAATTCCAGCAGCGAGGCGCTGCCCGGTTTGCCCATCCTTGCCAGTACGCCGTCATCGACGTGTTCCGGGGCCACCTTCATTTGCCCGGAGACGTGGTGGGTCACGACTTCGCGCAGGTAGTCATCGCCGTGGGCGCGGTCGCACAGGAGCAGATCGTAGCGCAGGCCGGAGGCCACGAAAACCTTCTTCACGCCGGGGATCTGGCGCACCTTACGAAGCAGGTCGATCTGCGGCTGGTGGTCCACTTTCATGGCCGGGCAGACCTCGGGATAGATGCAGCGCCTGTCGGTGCAGATACCTTTGGCGAGTTTCTTCCTGCACTCGAAGCCATACATGTTGGCGGTCGGGCCGCCCAGGTCTTGAATGTAGCCCTTGAAATCAGGGTGCTTCGTCAGATGTTCGGCCTCGGCCAGGATGGATTCGGAACTGCGCCAGCGGACGGTCGTCCCTTCGTGGACGGAGATGGCGCAGAAGTTGCACTCCCCGTAACAGCCGCGGTGGGTGGAAATGGAGAAACCGATGGTTTCCAGGGCTTTAACTTTGCCCTGCCACTCATAGAAAGGGTGCTGGCGGCGCTCGAAATCGAGTGCGTAGATGGCATCCAGTTCGGCCTGCGTTTCGGTCAGGGCGGGCGGGTTCTGGACCAGGTATCTGTCGCCGTGTTTCTGGTAAAGTCCGCGGGCGCTGACGGGATCGTTGTTGCGGTAGAAGGTGTGGAACATGTCGATGAAGGCTTGTTTGTCCTGGGCAACGGTCTCGAAAGACGGGAGTTCCAGGTAATCTTCACGCGGCTCCCTGGCGATGTAACACAGGCCGCGCACAGTGCGGGGGTCGCCGCCGTCGCGCAGGGCGGCGGCAAATTCCAGCACGGCTTTCTCGGCCATACCGTACAGGATGTAATCGGCTTTGGCATCGAACAGCACCGAGCGGCGGATTGCATCATCCCAAAAGTCATAGTGGGCCACACGCCGCAGGCTGGCTTCGATCCCGCCCAGAACGATAGGGAGCGGAAGTCCCTTCTCCCTTTGGGAGAGGGCGGAGGGTGAGGGCATGTGGGGCGGATTGTCAATCCGCCTTACGCTATTTGTGTAGCGCCGGATCAAATTGGTATAAACAATCGTTGCCCGGTCAGGGCGGCGGGTGTTCTGGCCGCCGGGGGTGTAATCATCACTCCGGCGCGGCTTTTTCAAGGCAGTGTAATTGGCAACCATTGAATCGATGCTGCCGGCCGTCACGCCCCAGAAGAGACGTGGCTCACCCAGGCGACCGATATCAATAATCCCGGAGATATCCGGCTGGGCGATCACGCCGACCCGATAACCCGCATTCAGGAGCACCTTGCCGATCACCGCCGTACCGATAAAAGGACTGTCGATGTAGCTGTCGCCCGTCACCAGGATGACATCCAGCGCATCCCAGCCGAGGCGTTCGACTTCATCTTGCGTTGTGGGGAGGAACATAGTGTGATTATAACCGTATCAGAAAAGAGCGACTTGCGCCGCTCTTTATTGTTTGTGGAATTTCGCCATCGGACATTTTGTTCCAGGAGTACATTGGTGGTTGAGTAACCGGTGCCTTTCCGGTGTATCGAAACCACGAATGCGCTGTTGGTCTCGATACGGCGGAACAGCACCGCCTATGTTTCGACAAGCTCAACACATCGCTCGACCACCGGTGTGCTTTTGTAGCAACTTGTCTGGTGGCTAATCTCGTTTCGCTCAGTGGATCTCACCCTTGACCTGTCCCTCCACCTTATCCGCCCAGGGGTAGATCTCCGTTCCCCTGGCGGCTTCGCGGATGGCCGGGTCGTCCGAATAATGGCCGCGCTTATGGGGCGGGATCAGTTCGGCGATCTTGCGCATGATCTCATGGCCGATCTCTTCGTATTGAGCCCGTCGCTCGCGGCTGTTCCCGCTGGCCTGGAAGGGGCCGAATGGTTTGCCGATGTTGACGGTCACTCGGGCGCGCCGGCCGCGGAACAAGGATGGGAAGACTTCTGTGA
>JBFYSM010000278.1:0-3089 GCA_041301605.1 Chloroflexota bacterium
TTTGGCTTCTGGTTGGCCGGCTGGTGCCGGGGGATGTGGATCATGTTGCCATTTATCTCGGTCCCAACGGGCGGTGCATGGAAGCCGGGGCGCGCGGGGTGATCACCTTCGATGTGCCCGGCAACTCATGGGACACCGAGATCATGGCCCGCCAGCGCGGGCTGTTGCTTGATACCTTTTACGGCGTTGCCGATCCCCTGGCGGGGCTGGAATTATCTGAGGATGAAGAAATCCACATGCGGACCACAGTCGCCGAGTTTTGCCTGGCACAGGTGGGCAAACCTTACAACCTCAATTTCCTCAATCCTGAAAACGATGATGCATTTTATTGCAGCCAACTGGCTTACAAGGCCTACCAGCAGGTGGGAATCAACCTCAACACCGGCCTGGCGATGGAGCAACTCCCTGGCACGAACCTGATCGTTTATCCACAGGAGATCTGGAGTGGTTGTCACCACAGACAACCTGAAAAAAAACCACACCTGGTTTTCAACCGATGATAAAGGAAGGCCTAAATTTGCTCCCTTGCCCCTTCGGGTAAGGGAGTTTCGTTTATAATCACCTGAAACATTCAACTTCTGGTGCACTATGAAATTCCTCATTACCGGGGCAGCCGGGTTCCTGGGATCTGCCCTCGCCAATCAATTAGCCCGTGAAGGCCACCAGGTGCGTGGTCTCGACGATCTCTCCACCGGCGATCCGCAAGCGTTAAAACCGGATGTACATTTCACGCGTGGGGATGTCAGCGACCGTCCCAAGTTGTGGACCCTGCTCCAGGATGTGGACTGTGTCTACCACCTGGCGGCGCGTGTCTCGGTTCCGGAATCGGTGCTCTACCCGCGCGAGTACAACGCCGTCAACGTGGGCGGGACCGTCAGCCTGATGGAGGCCATGCGGGATGTCGGCGTCCGGCGCGTTGTCCTGATCTCGTCCGGCGCCGTCTACGGCGAGCAGAGCGATCAACCGGTCAAAGAGACCGCCCTCCCGGATCCGAATTCACCCTATGCGGTATCCAAACTGGCTGCAGAAACATATGTCCGCACCATCGGCCGGTTGTGGGGCATCGAAACGGTCAGCCTGCGGGTCTTCAACGCTTATGGTCCCGGCCAGCGCCTGCCGCCCACCCACCCGCCGGTTGTGCCGTATTTCCTCAAACAGGCTTTGCGGGGCGGGACGCTTGTCGTCAACAGCGACGGCTCCCAAACGCGGGATTATGTTTATGTGGATGATAGTGTCCAGGCCATGATCGCGGCGTCGACTGCACCAGAGATCAATGGGCTGGTCATCAACGTGGGTTCCGGCACCGAAACAAGCGTACGCGACCTGGCAACCCAGGCGGCGGAAGCCATCGGGCGGGATGTAGAGGTCATCTTCAGTTCCAAAACATCTGGGGGTGTCAACCGCCTGTGCGCGGACTTGACCCTGGCGGGCCAGAAATTGAATTACATGCCATCCTTCTCGCTCAGGGACGGCTTGCGCCTGACCGTGCAACGCGACCCGCGCTTTAGAACATAGCACCACCTGAAACCTTTGTCTCAATTACTCTCCCGAGCCTTTTATAACCGGCCAACCCTGGAAGTGGCACGTGACCTATTGGGCACGCGCCTCGTTCGCATTCAAGATGGCATTCGCTTATCCGGGATCATCACCGAGACGGAAGCCTACATGGGCGAAGAAGATCTGGGTTGCCATGCCAGGGCTGGCAAAACCAGGCGCACGGCTGTGATGTATGGCCCTCCGGGATATGCCTATATCTATTTTACCTATGGCGTGCACTGGTGCCTGAACGCTGTCTGTGAGCGGGAAGGATTCCCGGCCGCGGTCCTGATCCGGGCCATTCAATCGGAAGAAGGGCTGGGTATCATCCGGGCGCGGCGGAATGGCCGCGACACCAACGGCCCCGCCAAGCTGACCCAGGCGCTGGGGATCGATGGCTCGTTGAACAGCATCGATTTATGCACCCGGGCTGCCGGTCTGTGGATAGAGGCGGGGGATGAAATCCCATCCGCGAACATGACGATCGGGCCGCGAGTGGGGTTAAACAATGTACCGGAACCCTGGAAGAGCAAGCCCTGGAGGTTCCGGGTTGCATCTCTCAAGTGAGATTACACCCTTGACCAGCATCTGGAGGCGATATGGGTCTTTTGGAAGGTAAAACAGCGCTGGTATTTGGCCTTGCCAATGAACGCTCGATTGCCTGGGGCATCACCCAGGCCCTGCACCGCGAAGGCGCACGGATTGGCATCAGTTACGCCGGGGAAGTGCTGGAGCGGCGCGTCAAGCCATTGGCAGAATCGATCGGATGCAATTTCGTGGAAGAATGCGATGTCACGAAGGATGAGGATATTGCAGACATTGCCAGGAAAGTTGGCGGAACATTCGGCAAGATCGATATTCTCATCCATTCCATCGCGTTTGCCAACCGCGACGAACTGACCGGCCCCTATTACAACACCAGCCGGGAGGGCTTCCGCATGGCGATGGATATCAGCGTGTACTCTTTCGTGGCCCTGGCGAGGGCTTTCCAGCCGATCATCAACCCAGGTGGGGCCATGCTGTGCATGACCTATTACGGTGCAGAGAAAGTGGTGCCGCACTACAATGTGATGGGAGTTGCCAAGGCCGCCTTGGAGGCCTCCACCCGTTACCTGGCGCGCGATTTTGGCCCGCAGGGCGTGCGAGTCAATGCCATCTCGGCCGGACCCATCCGCACGCTGGCGGCGGCAGGCGTGGCCGGTTTCAAGGATATGTACCGCGCCTTTGCCGATTACGCCCCTCTCGGTCAAAACATCACCATCGAGGATGTGGGCAACGCGGCCGTTTTCCTGTGCTCGGATCTCTCCGCTCGAATCACCGGTGAAATCCTCTACGTGGACTCGGGCTACAACATCATCGGCATGCCAGAGAAACCCCGGCAAGAGGAATAGCCAGCTTTCCCCGGTTTCCAGACAGAGCAGGAGCCACACGAAGATGATAAAATAAGGCGCAAGTTCTCAGCGCCTTATTAAATTGTAGAAGTTACGCAGTTGGAAAGGATTCGGGGGTGGTGGTGGGGGGGGGGGCCCCCCCCCCCCCCCCCCCCCCCCCCC
>JBFYSM010000342.1:0-5894 GCA_041301605.1 Chloroflexota bacterium
AACAAACCAGGAAAAGGTAAACAGGGATGGCCATCAATGTTCCGGATTCGCGCAAACCACGCAGGTTTGCCAGGGTGATGACGAGCAAGATTGCCAGCGCCAAAGTCGTACGATATGGCCATAGGAACGGGAAGGCCGATGCAATGGCTTCCACCCCTGCCGTCAGGCTGACGGCAGCGGTCAGGAGATAATCGATCAGCAATGCTGCCGCTGCTATCAGGCCGATATGGCTCCCCAGGTTTTCCCGGGCAACTGTGTATGATCCGCCACCGGATGGATAGGCCGGGATTGTCTGGATGTAGGATAGCGCCACGATGACCATCAACCCGGTAATTGCAAGCCCGATTGGCCAGGCGTATCCCAACCCCGCCGCGCCGGCTGCCACCAGCCCAAGATAGATTTCCTGGTTGGCGTAAGCGATGGAGGAGAGTGCATCGGGTGAAAAGGCTGCCAGGGCACGGATCTTGTTCAGGCGTTCCGCGGCCAGCCGCCCGGTCGGAAGGGGAGGGCCAGTTAAGATATCACGCAAGGTTTGCATGTTCTATCCTTTTGGATCCAGAGGAGTAAAACGAGGAAAACATTCCCGGGTATCGTACAACCTGTCAGGGATTTTGGCAAGAGGCTATTTGGCGTGGAGGGGCTTTTAAAAGTCAAGATGCGCCTTGCTTGCACTCCCCATCCCCCTGGCCCTCTTCCCAGGAGGGGGAAAAGAAGCGAAAAATGGGTGCGGGGGCACTTCGCACCCACCGCATCCATTTTTCGCGAAGTTCTCCATCGCGCGGCGCAGTAGCTATTACTCGTATTTGAATCGCCAGATGCCGATCACGAAGAAAACGGCTGCAAAACCGAGCAGCACACCCGTTTCGAGCAGGATTCCCCCCACGCCCTGGCCGCGCAGGAGCATGTCCAGCATGCCCTGCATGGCCCAGGTGGTCGGCAGCACCTTGACGACGGTCTGCACCACGGAGGGGAACAACTCGCCCGGGTACCAGCAGCCACCCAGCAAGGCCATCACCATGCCCAGCATGATGCTCAGGCCGCTGGCCTGTCCCTCGGTCTTGACGAATGTGCCCAGCATGGTCCCCAGGGCGGCGGCGGCCAGGGCGGCGGCAGTCAGCATGATGACCAGGGCAAGCGGCTCGTTGGCCCAGTTGACCTTCATCACGAAGATGCCGAAGCCGATCAGGATGCCCATCTGCACCAATGCCCAGAACACATTGCCCAGGATGCTGCCCAACAGGTAGGTGCCCTTGCCGGTCGGGGTGGTCAACAGGCGGCGCAGCGTGCCGCGCTGGCGTTCGTAGGCGAACGAGGCCGAGATCCCGATCAGGGGGATGAAGACCCACGTGATCATCTGCCCGGCGGATGAATTGGCGGCCGGGTCGTATTCGATGGGGTCCACGGTGCCGCCGAGCACGCCCTCGACCCGGTCCGGGGCTTCGTTCATCAACTCCTGGGCCGATTCCAGGGCGGCATCGAAGTAGGCCTGCCGGTCGGTTTCGCTGGTGAACGGCCGGATCTGTTCGGCCTCGGCTACCGCATCCCTGGCAATGCTCACCGCGCTGCCCAAGCGGAAGAGCACAGCCTGGACGGCGCGCTGGGAAGCCTGGGCATTGATATTGTTGGGCTGCTGCTTGAGATCCAGTACGATCTCGCTGTTTTGGAGGGTGGCGGCGTTGCAGTCGGCGGGGATGATCAGGATGGCGACCGCGTTGCGCTCATCGAATTCGGATTGGGCATCTTCCACGGACATCACATCCGGGCGGACCGTCTCCGATTTTTCCAGTTCAGCGATGATCTGTTCGGACAGGGCAGTCTGGGCCTCGTCTGCCACCAGCAGGCGGATGCGGTTGTCGGTCTGGTTACCGGTCCCGCCGGCCAGGATGAAGGTGAAGAAGATGGGCAGGACCAGGAAGAAGAGCAGTTCGGTCTTGCTCGTAAAGCGCAGGATGGTATCTTTCCAGATGATGTGGAGGATTTTCTTCATGGCCGCCTCACTTCTGCACCAGGGAATGGCGTCTGAAAAACAGCATCGAAACAACGAACAGGATGATGCCCATCGCCAGCAGCCCGATGATGGGGGCTGAGAGGTCGAACAGGCTACCACCCAGAGCCAGTATGGAAAAGCCATCCAGCCCCCAGGCGTTGGGCGTGATCTTGCTGATCCATGTGAACCAATCGGGCATGGCGCTGATCGGGAAGAAACTACCGCCCAGGATGCCAAAGGTGAGCATGATGGCCGTCCCGATGTTGGACACCTGGCCGGGAGTGCGTGCCAGGGCCGTGATCAACATCCCCCAGCCGGTTGCGCCGAAGACCGCGAAGAGGATCAAGAGCAGCACGCCCAACGGGTCGCCCCACTGGATGCCGAAGATCAGCGAACTGGCGAGGATGAGGATCAGCATTTGGGCAACGCCGGTTATGTAGACGCCGAATATCTTGCCGATCAAAACCTGGGCGCTGTTGGTGGGCGAGATGAACAGGCGGGGCAGGGTGCCCAGCGCCCGTTCGGCCAGGATGGAACGCCCGCCGTTGCTGACGGTGAACATCAGGAACATCAGGGCCAGGCCGGGGGCCATGTAGGCCATCGGGTTGAAATCCTGCGCTTCCTGGCCCGACTCGGCCGAGTCCAGGCGGATGGCGGGATCTTCCTCCACCAGGTTGGCCTGGCGCTGGCCCAGTTCCATGGCGATCATATTGATCTGCTCGGGTGTGATCAGGCCGGCAGCCAGCAACTGGGTGACGATCACTTCGCCGCCGACGCGGCCGGTTTCGACCCGGCTGATGAATTCCTCCACGATGGCCAGCACCACCCCGGCGCTGACCGGCGTGGTCGGGTTCTTGTAGACTTCGATCTGGGCCGCATCCCCGGACGGAATTTGCCCATCAGCAGGAATCACGCTGTCCGTGAACCCGGTCGGGATGATGACGGCCGCGGCAGCCTGGTCGGCGTCCACCTGGGTGCGCGCCGTTTCCGGATCCGTGACGAGGGTGGAGAGCAACAGGTCGGAGAGATCCTCGGATTGGAGAACTTCCACTAATGCTTCGCCCAGTTGCCCGTCATCCTGGTTGACAACCAGCACCTGGATCTGGCTGATGCCGCTCGAACTACCGCCCCCAAGCTGCCCGGTGACGAATCCCATGCCAAGGGTCAGCAGGAAGGGAGCCAGCAGCATGAAGGTCAGGGCGGCCCGGTCGCGGAAGATCAGTTTGACATCTTTGAAGCCGATGAGGAATAGTTTTTTCATAATGCACTCCGTTCAACCACTAACGACAAACCAAAAACCGCTATGGTCTGTCGTCGGTCGTCCGTTGTTAGTCTCTCAGTGCCCTTCCCGTCAAATGCAGGAACACGGCTTCCAGGTTCGGTTCACTGATATCCACCGAGTGGATCTTGATGCCGCGCTCGTTGGCCTTGGTGACCACCGGGGCCAGGATTTCCTCGGCCTCGCGGGCGATGACCGAAACTTCGTGGTCCACCTGCCCTTGATGGTTTGCAAGGGTGGCGGTGGCCTGGAGCACGCCGGGGATGCCCTTGAGCGATTTTGCCAGGGCTTCCGAGTCTTCATCCTCGCCAATGTGCAGGATGAGCGTTTCGTTCTCGCCTACCTGCCGGGTCAGTTCGGCCTGGGTGCCGAGGGCGATCAACTCGCCGTGGTCGATGATCCCAACCCGGTCGGAAAGTTCCTGGGCTTCCTCCATGTAGTGGGTGGTGTAGAGCACGGTCATGCCCTGCTTGTTGAGATCCTTGACCGAATCGAGGATGGAGCGCCGGGACTGTGGGTCGATGCCGACGGTTGGCTCATCCATGAAGAGCAGGCGCGGCTTGTGCAGCAGCCCAACGCCGATGTTAACCCGGCGCTTCATGCCGCCCGAATAGGCCTTGACGCGCTCTTTGGCGCGGTCGGTCAGGCCGATCTGCTCAAGCACTTCATCGATACGCGTGTTGAGATCCTTGCCGGAGAGGCCATACATCTGGCCCCAGAAGACCAGGTTCTCGCGGGCGGTCAGGTCTTCGTAGAGCGCCAGATCTTGGGGTACGACCCCGATGACCTTGCGAACGGCCATTGGCTCTTTGGTGACCGAATGACCGCCGATGGTGGCTTCCCCGGCTGTGGGGACATAGAGGGTGGAAAGCATCGAGATGGTGGTGGTTTTCCCGGCTCCGTTCGGGCCGAGCAGGCTGAAGATCTCGCCCTCCTGGATATCGAATGATATCCCCTTTACGGCGGTGAAATCGCCATACTTCTTGACCAGTTCCTTGACTTCGAGAATGGGTGGCATGGATTCTTCCTCCAGAGAAGTGTATATAAGGGTTAACGCATTGCCGCAGCCCGGGTTGCGCTCCATAGGAACATCGTCCCAGGTGCAATTGTATTTTATATCATTATTCTGCG
This sequence comes from Chloroflexota bacterium, assembly GCA_041301605.1. Classification (GTDB taxonomy): domain Bacteria; phylum Chloroflexota; class Anaerolineae; order Anaerolineales; family Villigracilaceae; genus VGNO01. The sequence continues at coordinate 4,398 of JBFYSM010000342.1, forward strand.
GGAGTCATCTACCCAAAGTTGTATTTGGGGGGGTTATTGTTTGTGGAATGGGGCTGGGACCGCTCTAGTACATCTTGGCTGAAATAAGCCGGAAGTGGTAGGATTGGGCAAAATACATCAGAACAAGGGTACATAAAATGCCGAATCCAAAAGCACAGCCGGTAATTCTTTCCGAGAAGGAACAACAAGGATTAGAAAAGTTAGTCAAGCAACACCAGACGGCACAACAAATAGCGCTGCGAGCAAGAATTGTGCTGGCATCTGCTGAAGGAAGACCGAGTATTCGAATTGCGGAAGAGAACCATGTTACGCACGATACCGTTCGGCTTTGGCGAAATCGCTGGGTCAAGTTGCAAGATATCTCGCTGGACGATTTGAGCATTGAAGATCGTTTGCGAGATGGGCCTCGCCCAGGAGCGCCCAGTCGGATAACCGCCGATCAACGCTGCAAGATAGAAGCGCTGGCCTGTGAGAAGCCTGAAAAAGCAGGTAGACCAATCAGTCAGTGGACAGCGCGTGAAATTGCTGAAGAAGTGATGGAGCGTAAGATTGTTGAGCATATCTCGGGCCGACATGCTGCGAGGCTTTTAAAAAGATGCTGATATAAAGCCACACTTGTGTCGCTATTGGCTGACACCGGCCTACGAAGAAGGTTTTGACGACAAAGTCAATGATATTAACGATGCCTATAAACAGGCCCCGGAACGTGCGAAACATGGACAACGCACTGAAAGCGTAGATGAAATGACAGGCGTTCAAGCTTTGGAGCGTAAACACCCAGATTTGCCCATGTTGCCGGGTAAAGTCGAACGGCGCGAGTTTGAATACAAACGGCATGGCACTTTGTCTTTTACCTGCAACTTTGACGTTGCGCAAGGAGCATTGGTTGCTTGTACAGCCAGCAAAACACGCAACGAAAAAGACTATCTGGAGCACATAAAACGCCGTGTAGATTCAGACCCGCAGGTCAGCCAATGGCACTTTATCAACGACAATCTCAACACGCATCTATCAGCTTCGTTGGTACACTATGTCGCAGAAGAATCAGACCTTGCCATTGATCTGGGCGTGAAAGGTAAATCGGGTATCTTGAAATCCAAAGCTTCTCGGGCTGCCTTTTTGAGCGACCCAACTCATCGCATTGTTTTTCATTACACGCCCAAACATGCTTCTTGGATGAACCAGATCGAAATTTGGTTCAGTATCCTGGTTCGTAAAGTCATCAAACGTGGCAACTTCACTTCCGTGGATGACCTGAAACACAAGATTTTGGCTTTCATCGAATATTACAATCGTACAATGGCTAAACCGTTCAAGTGGACTTATCAAGGCAAGGCGCTGAATGCGTAACTTCTTATCTATTTATGCCCAAGTGTACTAGTCAATTCATTCTCATCTCCCATCCACCGCCTTTTCCTGCTTGCCGCAGGCATCCTTTTTGCTGTACAATCTATTTGGATCCACTCGCAAAAAGGCGTTTCCAATCGGGCTGTGTGC
>JBFYSM010000358.1:0-9128 GCA_041301605.1 Chloroflexota bacterium
CACCTACGGTCACACCTGTACCTACACCCATCCCGCCGGTAAGAGTTTCAGCTGGCGACCTGGCACTCTTCAACGGGGATTATGAGCGCGCCAGGGCTGAATACCAATCCGCTTATTATTCGACAGGAGATCCCGCAGTCCGTGCTGCGGCGCTGTATGGGTTGGGACGCACCGAATTCGAAGATGGGAATTACAACCTGTTCACCCTGAACCCTTTGCGCGAACTGGTTGCCGCCTATCCCGATTCATCCTATACCCCGCCTGCCTATATCTTGTTGGGTAAAACCTATGATGAGCTGATGCGCTACGGCGAGGCGGCTGAAGCCTACGCCGCCTACCTTAACCTTGAATCCGGTTTGTTGGATGCATACGCGCAGGAATGGCGGGGAGATAGCCTCTGGAATGCTGGCGATCCATTCAACGCGATCGATGCTTACCTGGCCGCCCTGGCTGCGCCACGAACCGGTGACCGCACATCCCTGGAGATCAAGATCGCCCGCGCCTATGCCGATGCCGGGGATGCCACAATCGCCTTGAACAGGTATGCGGATATCGCTGCGCGTTCATCCAATGATTACATCAAAGCCCAGATGGATTTCCTGAGTGGGCAACTGTATCTCAACCTGGGCCAACCAGATCAGGCTTACCCATTTTTCCAGCACACCGTCTTGAACTATCCCCTCGCATACGATTCCTTCTCAGCATTGGTTGCACTGGAAGAGGCCGGCATCTACGTGGATGATTTGAGCAGTGGACTGGTTTACTATTTTGCCGGGCGCTACGGAACAGCTCTGCTGGCGCTCAACCGCTATGAGATCGCCAATCCACAGAACGATGGCACGGTCTACTACTATCGTGCACTGGCCTTAAGGGAACTCGGTTACTATGGCGATTCCATTTTGGATTGGGATTACCTGATCGATAACTACCCCGAAAACCGCTACTGGCTGACAGCCTGGGACGAGAAGGCCTATACGCAATGGGCATATCTCAATGACTACACCGGTGCAGCCCAAACCCTGATGGAATTTGTTTCTTATGCACCATCCAGCCTGGACGCGCCGCGTTTCATGCTCAGCGCCGGCCGGATGTACGAACGCGGGCAGGATCTGGAAAATGCCGCGCTCACCTGGGAGCGCCTGGCAGACCAGTATCCCGCCAGCAACCTGGTACCCCTGAGCCTGTTCTGGGGCGGCATCGCACGCTACCGGTCCGGCAACCTGGACCTGGCATTGGTGGATTTCCAGCGCAGCCTATTGCTCTCCACCGCATCCGAAGACCAGGCGCGGGCCTACTTCTGGATCGGAAAGATCCAGCAATCCCTGGGCAATACCCCGGAAGCCCAGACCGCCTGGCAGCAGGCGGCCACCATCGACCCGACCGGATACTACAGCGAACGCGCCCAGGACCTCCTGCTGGGAAGAGATTATTTCGAACCTCCGGCATCCTACCACCTGACATACGATGCTGCAACTGAGCGTGCCGAAGCCGAAACCTGGATGCGGGTAGTATTCGGGCTACCTCCTGATACCAACCTGGGTTCACCCGGTGTGCTGCTCGATGATCCCCGCCTGCAACGCGGCACCGCTCTCTGGGAACTGGGTTTCTACGACGATGCCCGTCTGGAATTCGAGGATCTTCGCCAGGCGGTCAGCGAGAACTCTGCCGATTGTTACCGCTTGGGGAATTACCTGCTCGACCTGGGCCTGTACCGCTCAGCCGTCTTCGCCCACCGCCAGGTGCTCACCCTGGCTGGCATGGATACGCAGGCTGAAACCTTGTCCGCGCCGCGCTATTTCAACCATGTCCGCTATGGGCCTTATTATGCGGATTTAATCATCCCCATCGCACAATATCACGATCTGCATCCACTCTTGCTGATCAGTATCATCCGTCAGGAAAGTCTTTTCGAGGGGTTCGTGCGATCAGGCGCCGGGGCACGTGGTTTGATGCAGATCATCCCCAGTACGGGTGAGACCCTTGCGGCAAGTATCGGTTGGCCCCTAGATTACACCGCAGATGATTTGTACCGCCCCTATGTCAGCATTACGTATGGCGCGCACTATCTGGATTTGAACCGGGATCGTTTCAATCGCAATTACTATGCCGCCCTGGCAGCCTATAATGGCGGACCAGGAAACGCAGCCATCTGGCTGGAACTGGCAGGCAACGATCCTGACTTACTTGTGGAAATCATCCGCTTCGAGGAGACCCGTACATACATCCGCAGCATCTACGAAATATTTGCCATGTATCGCAACCTGTACAGCACAGTACCATAATAACTTTGCCAGATGGAATCATGCGCGCCCAACCGTTCGTTGGGCGCGTATTTGTTTTTCGGCCGAGAACGGGTCAACTGATATTCTCGATAACCCTTTGATGAAGATCGCCGGCGCTGATATCCAGCACAGAAACCAGTTTATCCCGCCCGGTCATGCCGGCAACAATCTCGATCTTGGAAGGGGCTACATCCAGGATGCCAGCCAGAAATTTGATCAGAGCTTCATTTGCCTGGCCTTCCGTGGGTGCCGCTGTCAGGTGGATTTTGACCGTCCCATCGCTCAACACTTCCGTGATCCGGTTCCGGCTGGCCCGAGGTGTCACCCGCACAGCCAGAGCTGCACCCTTCCTTCCATCATGTAAATGGTATTTTCGATGTGGCATAATTTACCTCAAGATATACAGGAGATTCCTCAAACCGAAGGATACGATCTGGATCAGGATGATCAAAACCAGGGGGCTTAGGTCGATCATCCCAAGCAATGGAACAACCCGCCGGATGGGCGCCAGCAGTGGTTCGACAATTGTGTCGAGCGCCCTCCGGACGGGGTGATAAGGTTGCATAAAGTATGAAAGGATAACCGAAACGATCACCACCAGGATTAAAGCCTGACTCAAGAAATTGATCAGGTTAATCAAAAAAGTTATCATCAATGATTCCCGTTATATGCTTCGCTCACCCAGGATGGCCTGCCCGACCCGGACATAGGTGGCGCCTTCCTGGACGGCTGCAACAAAATCCACACTGGTGCCCATCGAGAGTTCCTGCCAGTTTGCCTGGGGAAGTTCCTTTCGGAGGAATTCCCGCAGATTCCACAGATGTCGGAAAAAAGGCCGCGTCCGTTCCGGGTCTTCGAAATAGGGCGGCATGGTCATCAAGCCACGCACTTTCAAGCTGGGCAGGGCAAGGATTTTTTCGAACTCAGGCAACAGATCCGGCCAGCGATCTTCATCCCAGGCAGGCCAGCCATATTTACTCTGCTCGCCACTGACATTGGCTTCCAGCAGAACAGGCATGGATTTACCTTGTTCCTCCAGGAAACGGTTCAAGCGGTAAGCCAGTTTGAAACTATCCAGGGAATGGAGCATGTCAAAGTTCCGAGCCACGAGAGCAGCCTTGCGGCCCTGGATGTGACCGATCATGTGCCATTCTACCGCAAAATCCTGGCGCAGGGCTAGGATTTTATCCAACGCTTCTTCTGCATAATTTTCGCCCAGGATACATGCCCCTGCCTCGGCTGCCGCACGGACAACCGCCAGCGTCTGCGCCTTGGTGACCACCACTAAACGCACCGCATCCGGATCCCGACCCGACTGTTGCGCGGCCTGGACGATCTGCTCCAATACGCGCAGGTAACGTGTTTTGATCGATGCAACCAGGTAAGCCTCCATTAACCTACCAATGCCAGGATTGCACCAAACCGGCCTGTACGGCCATGTTCGGCGCGATGGGAAAACCAATCATCCGTATGGCAGGCTGTGCACACGCCGGCAACTTCTATCTGCCTGATACCCTCCCGTTCCAACCAGAGACGGTTGGCAGCCCATAGGTCAAAGTGTTGGCCGTGATGATTGGATGATAGTAACCCGGGCGAATCGGCCCCAAACGCCTGTTCGACCTGGGCAACAACCTCAGGGCCGACCTCATAGTGATCCGGGCCGATGGAGGGGCCGATGGCAGCCAGAAGATCCGCCGGATCGGTCCCGTATTGGTCGTGCATGGCCCGGACGGCTTTCCGTACAGCTCCCAATACGGTCCCCTTCCAACCTGCATGCACCAACCCAACAACCTGGCGCACGGGATCCTGCAGGAAAATGGGCACACAATCTGCAAAACGCATGAACAGGGTTACAGAAGGTTGGTCTGTGAGAATGGCATCCGCCTGTTCATGAGGCACATCAGGTGGACGGGGGGCATCGGCGATGACAACCTTCGTACCATGCACCTGCCAGGCATCGAACGCGGACTCCGCCCGACGGTCAAGCGCTGCAAAAATCCTCAAACGGTTCTCGCGCACACATTCCACCTCATCCCCCACGGTGCCGCCGACATTGAGCGATTCGTACGGAACGCGGCTGACGCCTCCCTGGCGCGTAAAGATGGCCTGGACGATATTCTCTCCCAGGGTTTCAAAGGTGAAATAGCGGATGCCGTTCTTGGACTGAAAAGGCATGATGAATTTATGCTTGCTTTTTGACAACAACTGCGAACTTCTTGGCCAGCAGCTTTCGGGTTTCGATCATTGTCTCTTCGATTGAAGGGAAGGCAAACCAGGCTGTGGAAAAGCCGAACAAGAAACCCGTCAGGGTTCGCAGGAAAGGCGTGCTCTCGCGATAGGGTAAAAGGTTATGGATGGCTTCGAACGGCAGTTGGCTGACAAGTTGCGAAAAACCATCCAACCCCACCGGTCCAAGCCCGATCAACAACCACAGCAACCAGTGTAGCTGGGGGATACGTCGTCCGGTTACGGAGAAGATCAACCCGAACAACAGCAGCGAACCCCAGATGGCCACATCCCGTTCGCAGAGGGCAACCTTATAACCAACGAACGGTTCGCCTATGTACTCGCGCGCCGCCAGCCGGCCCGGATCGTTCACATCGGTAATGCCGGAAACTTCTTCAAACGACAGGATCTCATCCATCCCGGCGGCATCGTGCGGATAGGCCGCCTGTTCGCCAAACAGGAACCACGAGCGGAATCCCCACTGGTGGCAGAGCGGGCTATAGATTTTATAAACCACATTCGCGGCGCCATCCAGCCCGGCCTGCTTGAGAACCGGCGCCAGGAAGGGGATCCCAACGTACAAGAGCAGGAAGAGGTTGAACACCAGCATGTAATGCCGCGAAAACCAGTACGAGAATCGATCTGCGCCGGTGATGCTTTGACCGCGAGCTACCGCGCTTTGATAAGCCTTATCATCCACGCGCTGGAGTTGATCCTTGCGGTCAGCAGCAGCCCGCAGGGATACTTCCAGATTCTGGCGGGTAAACGGAGCCTTCAACTTATAGGGTCCTACCTCGACAACCGGGATTTCCAATACATAGGCCTTCTGCAGGGCAGGTTCAGAATCAATGTTGATCACCACCAGGCGGTGCGGCACTTTTTCCTGCAAGGCATTCAGGTCAGCCTCCGCCTGCTCGCACAGGTGACAATCCGGGCGCGAATAGAGGGTAACGGTCAGCATGGCTACAGGCCGAAATCCACGCCCAGACTGTTGGGCGCCAGTAGCGCCAGTTTCCCCAGGATGAGCAAAATGCCGACCCCAACCAGGATCACCCCCATCGCGATCTCCACGATCCGCATCACCTTGCCATACCGGCGCAGGATGGTGGTCACCCAGCCAACGCTCAAGGCAGCCAGCAGGAAGGGCACCCCCAACCCGGCAGAATAAGATGAAAGCAGGACAAAGCTATAGCCAATCGAACCACCCGTGATCGCCAGGGCTGAGATAAGACTGAGCACCGGCCCTACACATGGCGACCAGCCAGCCGAAAAGAAAACACCCATCAGCGCGGAAGATAGATAACCCCACTTGCGATCAACCTTCTTATGGACGCGGATATCGTATTCCAAAAATGGGATGCGGAAAACGCCGATCATGTGCAGGCCAAAGATGACCACGATCAGTCCGCCAATGCGGGCCAGCCAGAGACGGATGTCATATAAGAGACTGCTGAGCGCCCCCAGGGTCAGACCGAAAGCCATGAAGATAACGCTGAAACCAACCACGAAGGCCAGGCCATGCAGGAATGTAATCCAGCGATTGCCAGCGGCCGCCTCGCCGCCTGCGGCACGTCCGCCCAGGTAGCCGAGGTACGCCGGTACCAGGGATAACACGCAAGGGGATAAGAAGGAAGCCAGGCCGGCGAGAAAAGCCAGACCAATCGTCAGGTTATCGGTTGTCATCATACCTCTCAATATTTTCTTTCAGTAACAATAACATGCGTGCTGCCGGATTTCCAATCCGTCCACCCCACTTCGCCCTGGGCAAGGGAACAGGCCGGGGTCGTCCAACGGAAGATCCACTTGGCATCCTGCGGGCGACAGTTTATGCATCCGTGTGAACGCGGTTTGCCAAAATCATTATGCCAGTGCACGGAATGGATGGCCACGCCGCTGCCGACAATGAAAGTGGTCCATCCAACGCCAGGCTCTTCGTAACCGGTCTCCAACGTACCGGCTGCCATGCGCAGTGAAACATATTTATGATGCGTGCTGTGCTCGCCAAGGGGTGTCTCCCAGATATCCACCCGTTCCCCAAGGTAATTGAACAACGCACCTGTTGAAACGCGGCAGAAGAAAACCTCGCGGCCAGATTCATAGCATCCAAGTGTCTGGCGGGTTACATCGATTTTGATGATTTTTTCATCCGGAGCCACATCCGGACTGAGCGGCGCAACCTCCTCTTCGGCGATGGGACGGAAGGCGGCTCCATCCGCCCAGAACAAATCGCCTGGATTGCCGTATCGCTCGTTGATACGGTATAAGGTCTGGCCACCATCACCTGCTTTTATCTGGTCGATCCAGAGAACCTGGCTGTAATAGAAGCGCGGGGTATAACCGTCGTTGGTTAACCGGCTGGCCCATTCCGAATTTCCCTCCATAATCAAGTTGACATAAGGAACCGTCACTTCCGCCCAGAAACCTCCCGCATATTCACCGGAAAGCCCGCTCATGGGCGTGTTCGGCATGTTCCGAACGGGCTGAAGGTTGGGGGAGTAAACATATCCTTCCGGTGTCTCCACCCAACGCTGGTTGAAGGGGTTGTTGTAATCCGGGTTGATTGCAGGGACTTCCCGCAGCCAGGACAGGACCGTATCCTCGTATACTTCCTTGACAATGGAGCTGTTCACATCGGGGGCGCTGCGGATGGTGACCTTGCCTCCCGTGCAATTGCGCGCCAGCAAATCCCCTTCCGGGAATTCGGGCAGGGGAAGAACCTGGTTTATCGGGTTCAGTGCCAGGGTCCCGAGGCCGAGGCCAGCCAGTTTAAGAAAATCTCGCCGCGAGAGCGAGGGGATGGAATTCACTTTGGTTTTCATGGCAAATTTCAGTCAACGATGAACGTGACGATGAATCCTTCGGTACAAGGATACCCGTAAACAGGGCAACCGTCAACCAAGATATTAGGACAGGCTTAATAATGGGGGCGGGACTTCCCTGATGAGAAGTCCCGCAAATGGCCTCACGAATAATTACTTCTTTTTCTTCCCTTCCACCAATTTAACATATCTCTCCAGAACCCAGCCTTCAGTAACGCTCAATACCGCATCCCCTGACTTGATATCCATCACAGCCTCCCCACGTACCGCAGCCCGCTTGCGCAATGGGGCTGCATCCAGGCGCGCCATCTTGGGGGCAGCCTTGAACAGGTGCATGGTGATGATATCGTTCTTCTTCCCGGTCGCGATCCCGGCCAGTTTCACACCGCGTGGCAGTTCCCAGGCGATGACACCCTTGCCGTAACGACCCTGTTTGGGAAATTCCTTCACATCCACGCGTTTGCCCTTGCCATCCGATGCAACCAGGAAAACCTCGCCCATCGTTGGCAGGATCTGGCAGCCGACAACTTCCTCGCCCACACCTAATTTGATGCCATTGACACCTGCCGCCACCAACCCCATCGGGCGCACTTCCTCCTCCGTGAACCGGATCGACATCCCGGCCGAGGTTGCAAGCAGGATCTCCTTCTTGCCATCTGTCAAAACAACCCAACCCAAACTGTCGCCATCGTTGACCTTGACCAGCACGAAGGTCTGCGCGGAGGGGCCGGGCAGCTCACCCACCAGGGATTTCTTGACCAGGCCGCCGAGGGTCATCGTGAGAACGTACGTTTCCTCGGCCAGCATGGACTTCCTGGCTGGCAGGGCAAAACCGCAGACCGGCATCTCGCCTTCCCGCAGGGGACTGACTTTGTTGAACGGGGTTCCATCGCCCAGTTTCTCGCCCTCCGGCAGGGTGTGGACGGCCACTGCGGCAGCTTTGCCGGTTCCCGTTACCAGGTAGAGCGTATCGGTGGAATTGGCCTGCACCAGCAGGCGCGGCGCTTCTGAGCCGCTCAAGCGGGGCGGTTTCTCATCGCGGGTGCGAGCCACCAAGCCATCAGTCGTCATCCCGATCCATACTGTTTTATCCGGCTCGAGTTCGGCAGCCGTTAGGGGGGCAGCCTTCTTCTGGCGGCCTTTCAGGCTGAAGATCTGTGTGCGGCGCGCATCCCCATATGCCGCTTTGACCTTGAGCAACTCGTCCGCAGCCAGGCTGCGCATCTTCTTGGGTGATTTCAGCAGCGATTCGAATTCCTTGATGAGTGCCAGCGTTTCCTTGTATTCGGTTTCGACCTTCTTGCGTTCGAGTGCGGCCAGACGGCGCAATTGCATCTCCAGGATGGCATTGGCCTGGATCTCCGTCAGCTTGAAACGCTTCATCAGGCGGGTGCGGGCAGTCTCCACGTCCGGCGCGTTGCGGATGAGGGTGATGACAGCATCCAGGTTCTTGAGCGCCACCATCAGCCCTTCGAGGATGTGCGCCCGGTGACGTGCCCGATCCAGGTCGAACTCAGCCCGCCGCCGGATGACCGTCAGCCGGTGTTCCAGGTAGACGCGCAGGGCCTGCTTGAGGGTCAACAGGCGCGGCTCGCCGCGTCCATCCTCCCCCGCCACCAGGGCCAGCAGGATGATGCTGAAAGTGGATTGCATCGGCGTGCGTTTATAGAGATCGGCCAGCACTTTATCGGGCTCGACGTTCTTGGTCAATTCGATAACGATACGCATCCCCTGGCGGTCGGATTCATCCCGCAGGTCGGTGATGCCCTCGATAACGCCTTCTCGGGCCAGTTCGGCGATA
>JBFYSM010000381.1:0-3007 GCA_041301605.1 Chloroflexota bacterium
GAAACGAAAATAACATCTCGCTTGCAGTGACATTTTCATGGGAGAAGTCATGCTTCAAAAAATACTCACCCTGCTCAAATTGCCCATCGTGCGAATCGGGATTGGCGTGGTTTTCCTGCTGGTCTTCAGCGGCGCGGGATATGGTCTTTGGAGCATCCAGCAGCCGCCGGAACAACCATTGGCGTTCAACCACAGCGTACACATCGAACTGGGCGTGCAGTGCCTGTACTGCCATCCCGGGGCCTGGAAGCAGGCCTCGGCCGGGCTGCCCACCAGCGCCAAGTGCTGGGGCTGCCACCAGCAAATGGAAAACTCCAAACCTGCCCAACAGGTACTGGTAAGTTACGTGCAATCCGGCGAGCCGATCCCCTGGGTGCCGGTCTTCATCCAGCCCGATTTCGTTTATTTCAACCACCGCCCGCATATTGCCGCGGGAGTCAACTGCGAAACCTGCCACGGTGAGGTCAGCCGCATGACGATCCCCAAGCCAATCAAAGGCCAGAACATGGGCTGGTGTCTGGATTGTCACCGCGAGCGGGCGGCAGGGAATCCCGAATTACTGACCAGGTTGACCGATTGTGCGACATGTCATCGATGATTTCATGTGTCATTGCAAAGAATGCTGGTCGAGTAGGCGGCGGGGTTCCGCCGTATCGAGACCAAGCGACGAAGCAATCTCCTCGCAATAGGAGATTGCGGACATGGTCTCAATACGCCCCGAACAGCACGGGGCTACTCGACCATCTCTGGTAGTGACACATTTATAAGGACAATTATGACCGATAAGATCTCCAGACGCGACTTTCTCAAACTGGCCGGGACGGCAACAGCAGCCGGCGCGATCCTGACGGGCTGCGGCCCGGCTTCCCGATACGTGGTGCGCGAGCCTTACACCCAGATGCCGGAATACACCTACAACGGCCAGAGCACATACTACGCTACAACCTGCCGCGAATGCCCGGCCGGCTGCGGGCTGGTTGTCCGCACCATGCAGGGACGGGCGATCAAGGTGGAGGGCAACCCGAATAACCCGCTCAACCTGGGCAAAACCTGCGCCCGCGGCCAAGCCTCCCTGCAGGGATTGTATAACCCCGATCGGGTGCAGTCCCCCACCCACAAAGCCCGCGGCCAGGAAACGGGAACCGAGATCACCTGGGATGAAGCCATCGCCGTGGTCAAGGATGCCCTGGCCGGCAACCAACCGGATGAGATCGCGTTCCTGATGGGCATGGCCCCCGATCACCTGTTCGACCTGGTATCGCAATTGACATCCGCGTTGAAAGCCCCTGCCCCACTGCGCTTTGGGGCTTACGAGATGTTCGAAAACCGGGCGACCCTGGCGGAAGTTTCCAAACGCACGCTGGGCAAGTCAGGTATCCCTTATTTTGATATCGGGAATGCCGATGTGGTATTCTCGTTCGGGGCCAACTTCCTCGAAACCTGGCTATCGCCGGTTGCCTGGACGCGTGGCTTTTCCAGGATGCGCAAAGCGAAAGTACGAGGCACTTTGATCCAGTTCGAGCCGCGCCTGAGCCAGACCGCGGCCGTGGCCGATGAATGGATCCCGGTCAAACCGGGCACGGAGGGGCTGGCTGCCCTGGCGCTGGGCCGTCTCGTGGCGGAACTGCGTTCCCCGGTCATCCCGGCCGCCTATAAAAACGTGGATGTGGCTGCGCTGGCAGAGGCCTGCTTCGTGGAGGAAGAGAAATTGCGCGCACTGGCTGAACTGCTCTTCGAAGCTGAGAATCCGTTGATCCTTCCAGGCTGCTCGGCGCTTGGTTCGAGCAATGGGCTGGAGGCCGGTGAAGCCATCATGACCCTGAATGCCCTGCTGGGCAACCTGGGTCGCTCCGGTGGTGTTTACCTGATCCCCGAACTGCCCGTGGGGAAGGGAAATGATCTTCCCAATTCATTTTCTGACCTTTACGATCTGGTTGGCAGGATGCAGGCCGGAAAGATCAAGGTCTTGTTCGTACACGGCACCAATCCTGTTTATGATCTGCCGTCTGCCCTTGGCTTCGAGGCTGCCCTGGCGAATATCCCGCTGGTCATATCGTTCGCATCCTTCCCCGATGAAACTGCGTTACAGGCCGATTACATCTTCCCCGACCACACCGGGCTGGAATCCTGGGGTTACCAGAAGGTCCAGGCTGGTGCGGACCGACCGGTACTTTCCGGCGCTCAGCCGGTGGTGGTACCCTTCTACAACACGCGCGCCACGGCGGATATCCTGCTGGCAGCCGTGGCAGCCATCGGCGGGAACCCGGCATCCGCCCTCCCGTATGCTGATGAAGTGGCCTTCCTGCAAAGCCAGGTTCTCGATCTGGTCAAGGAAGATGGCTTCTTCAACGCCCCAGAAATCAACACATTCTGGGCCAGTTTCCAGCAGTACGGCGGCTGGTGGACAGCAGAATCAAAACTGGAAACCCCGCCGGGCGCCGATACCATCAACCGCAACCTGCGCCTGAACACAGCCGAGTTCGACGGGGAAAGCGAGTTCCACCTGTTCCCGTTCCTTTCACCCATCCTGGGGGATGGCTCCGGGGCCAACAAGCCCTGGCTGCAGGAAACGCCCGACCCGACCACGACAGTCATGTGGAATACCTGGGTCGAGATCCATCCGCAAACCGCGGATGAACTCGGCCTGCACGATGACGATGTGGTGCGCCTGGCATCGCCTTACGGGGAGATCGAAGCCTCGGTTTACCGGTATCCGGCCATCCGCCCCGACACGCTGGGGCTGGTGTTCGGGCAGGGCCATACCGCCTATGGCCGTTACGCCGCCGGGCGGGGCGTCAACCCAGTGAAGCTGTTACCGCTGAAGATCAACGGCGCAGGTGGCTTGGCAACCCATGCAATCAAAGTGGATATCGAAAAAACCGGACGACAGAAGCCGCTGGCGCGGGCCGAGAGCCAGATCGATGTTTACGAGGAAGAATAACCATGAGTGAAGATACCAAATCCAAATGGGGCATGGTGATCGATGAAGACCTGTGCACAGGCTGCC
>JBFYSM010000422.1:0-5234 GCA_041301605.1 Chloroflexota bacterium
AAACAGTCTACAAAACTGGGCGAAAAGCAGCCATCGATTTCAAGCAGACCATGCGCATCGTCTTTGATGATTTCTTGCCTGCCTGGAACTACCGAGCCATTCCTGTCGCGAAAGTTATTTAATTCGCATTACTAAAAGACTTCCAAAGCCGGGCTTTGGAAGTCTTTATCATTTTAGAAACAGATCAACCAGCCAGAGCTCCCACCTTGCGGATGACCATCACCACTTTCCCCTGGACTTCGACTGTCTTGGGATCATCGATGATGATGGGCTTCATGGTTGGGTTGGCCGGCTGGAGGCGGACCTTTTTGCCCTCTGTGTAGAAGTATTTGAGGGTGGTCTCTTCCTTGTCGTTCAACCAGACAGCCACCATTTCCCCATTCTCGGCGCGGTTCGCTTTCTTCATAACAACAATATCACCGTCATTGATCATCGCATCGATCATCGAGTCGCCTTGCACTTCCAGGGCATAGAGTTCGCTGGTATCCTTCACGGGTAGCAGCGAGCGGGCGATCTCCACACTGGCCTCGGTATCATAATAGGAGAAATCGGAGCCCGGGACAGGCGCTGGCGCGCTGGCGACGATCCGGCCGGCGATCGGGATACGCAGAATCTCTTCCACCGCTGCCTTGATCTTGCCGGCAACCTGGGCTGTTGCAGAATCGATATTCGCGGCTACACGCAGGCCGCGCGAAACGCGGTGGTCGCGCTCGATCATCCCCATTTCTTCCATCTGCTTAAGATAATACGAAACGACAGATGTGGAAGAAATATCCGTCGCATCGCAGATCTCGCGGATGGATGGCGGATATCCTTGTTCCTGCTGCCTTTTCTTCAGGTAGGCCAGGATCTTCAGATGCTTGTCGGTCATTCCTCTTTTGGTTCGCACCATCATCTTAGTTGCCTTCCTTTCCGTGAATCGCTCATTTGTGCTAATAATATAACACGAACATACGTTCTGTGTCAAGCAAAATTTCCTCGCATTTTGCCCTTCGTTAACCTGAAGACGGGGGCTTCCACGGGTATAATCCCTGCTATGCGTTCGTATATGCTCTGTTCTCTGCTGGCCTTGGGCCTGGCAGCATGCGGTTCAAACCCTGGCTTGGAAACATCCACCCCACGTGGCGAACCGCGTCCATACCTGACAGCCACGCCCTCGCCCTCAGTAACCCCGATCCCGCCATCCTCGTTTGTCAACCTGCCAACGCCCACACCCATCATCCACATTGTCGAGGGCAATGACACCCTCATCGGCATCGCCGAAAAATATGGCATCACCCTGGAAGACTTGCAAGCTGCCAACCCTGACGTGAGTCCCCTCTACCTCCAGGTTGGGATAGAACTCATCATCCCGCTGGGAAGCAATATCCCCGTTGAGCCAACGGTCACACCCGTTCCGGTTCTGATCCGCCAATTGAACTGCTACCGCACCGCCGATGGCGGGATGTGGTGTCTGGCACTGGTCGCGAACGATTTCCCCGATACGATCGAGAACCTGTCGGCATTGATAACGTTGCGCGACAAGAATGGCGAAGAGATTGCCAGCCAGTTGGCATTTGCGCCGTTGAACATCCTCCCCACAGGCAAATCCATGCCGATTGCAGCCTTCTTCCCACCCCCCCTGCCGGCAGATGTGGCACCTGAGGCCCAATTGCTGACCGCCATCCGCATCCTGCCTACGGATACACGTTACGTTCCGGCCGTCATCCAAAACAGCCTGGTAACGATCGATTGGAATGGCAAGATTGCGCAAATCAACGGGCAGGTCACCCTGACCCAGCCGGACAGCTGGACAACCCAAACCTGGCTGCTGGCAGTGGCCTATGATTCGGGCGGGAATGTGGTTGGCTTCCGGCGCTGGGAGCATTACGATCTGCTCACAGCCGGGGAGCGCCGCGAGTTCGGTTTCCCCGTTTCCAGCCTCGGGCCGGATATCGCATTTGTGGAATTGCTGATAGAGTGTCGGCCGTAATAGGCCAAAAAACTCCCTTTTGTAGAAAACACATCAGCCCCTGGCGACCAGGGGCTGAATGATAAACATGTGGGGAAGATTATTTCTCTTCTTCTTCCTTCTTTTTCTTGGGCATCCCCCACAGCAGGATTGCCACCCCCGCACCAATGGCAAACGCGCCAAGCGCGCCCCAGGGCAGGTAATTTGCCATCGCAATGATCAGGCCCACGAAGCCAAGGAAGACCGCAATCTGGAACTGCCAGTTGGCAGTTTTCTTGAACAGGTCCAGCACCAGCCATCCCAGCGCCAGGCCGAGGACTCCCATACCGAGGAAGCGGATGAGGGAGGCAATCAGGTTAATGATCTCGTACACAATATCAGGCATGTTTTCTCCTTTTCTGGAATGAAGAACGGGTATTATATCCAGGCCCAGATCATCCAAAGGCCTATCATCACTAAGCCCATTATAATCCGAATGAGAGCAGCCAGGCTGAAACCGGTTGCCAGCCCAAGGGCAGCCTTCCAGGCTTCCTTATGGTTTTTGCGCCGGATCCACTCCGCGATGAACAGGGCCAGGAACGCCGCAATCAAGCCGCCAAGAACAGGGATCGGTATGATGAAGTTGCCAAGGATAAGGAATACTAGCGCGAACGCCACCGAAACCCAGGAGGCCCCGCTCTTGTGTGCCTGCGTGCCCATCAGCAGGTTATCGATAAAGGACCCCACCAGCATCAAAACCGTGATGATGGCGAACATGATCCAGCCCAGGGTTCCGAACCCGGCAATGATTCCATATACCAATGCAGCGATCCAGATGATAACCAGACCTGGAAAGACCGGGATGATCAGCAGCCCAAAGATCATGAACGTCAGGACCAGGATTTGGGTCAGGACTTGAATGGAGTTTTGCAACCAGACGGGAAGTTCCATATCAGTATATTCAACACACAAAGGGGTAGCTGGTTACTCGGGCTTGATCACTTCCACCCCACCCATCCAGGGGCGCAACACATCCGGGATAATCACCGAGCCATCCGCCTGCTGGTAGTTCTCCAACACAGCGATCAGGGTGCGCGGCATACCCAACCCGGAGCCATTCAGGGTATGGACGAAACGCGCCTTCCCGCCCTCCGCCGGCCGGTAGCGGATGTTCGCCCGCCGGGCTTGGAAATCGGTCACGTTCGAAACCGATGAAACCTCCAGCCACTCCTGAAAACCCGGCGCCCAGACTTCGATATCATAGGTGATCGTCGAGCCGAAACCCAGGTCGCCGGTGCACAACTGCTTGACCCGGTAGGTCATCCCCAGCTCGGCGCAGGTCTGTTCGGCATCGGAACGCATCTTCTCCAGCATATCGTTCGATTCTTCGGGCTTGCAAAAGATATACATCTCCACCTTGTCGAACTGGTGGCCGCGCTTGATGCCGCGCACATCCCGCCCGGCGCTCATCTTCTCCCGGCGGAAACAGGGCGTATAAGCCGTGTAGAAACGCGGCAGGCTGGCTTCATCCAGGATTTCATCCATATGCAAGCCGGTCAATGGCACTTCAGCTGTTGGAACCATCCACAGATCATCTTCATGGTCGCGGTACAGGTTATCGGCGAACTTGGGCAACTGCCCCGCTGCGAACAGGGTGGCTTCTTTCACTACGAACGGTGTATATTTCTCGGTATACCCCTGGCGGATGTGCAGGTCGAGCATGTAAGCGATCAATGCCCGCTGCAGGCGCGCCCCGGCCCCGCTCAGAACATAGAAGCGCGAACCGGTGATCTTGACGCCCTGCTCGAAATCCAGGATGCCGAGTGCAGGCCCAAGGTCCCAGTGCGGCTTCGGGGTGAAATCAAATTCCGGGATCTGGCCGACATTCTTGATGACCACATTTTCATCCTCGTTGACCCCAGCCGGCGTGCGTGCGTCCGGGACGTTCGGGATGGCGGCGACGATTGCCTGCAAATCGGTTTCCACCGCGGCGATTTCCTTATCCAGCGCGGAGATTTTATCGCCAACGGAACGCATGGCATCGATCCTGGCCTGCCTTTCGGCGGCATCCTTCATCTGGCCGATCTGCTTCGAGACGGTATTCCGTTCGGCTTTGAGCGCCTCCACCTCGCCCAACAGCGACCGGCGGCGTTCATCCAGATCCAGGATACGGTCGACCGGCCCGGGGTCGAGCTGCCGGTCGCGCAGCGCCTTGCGGATCAGGTCTGGCTGTTCACGGATGATGTTGATATCTAACATAAAGCACCTCCAAAAAAAGATAACACCCCCAATCCCTGCAGGACGAATGCTGGAACCAGTTTTCCAGCACAAGGGGGGTGTCTCGTGGTGCCACCTGCTTTACTTCTCTCGTGCGCGCTAACGGGCGCTCCCGTCCCTCTTATGGAATACCTTTGCGAGGGCGACATCCTGTGCAGGAAGCCGGAGTGGATTTTTCCGCCTGGCCGGCCGCCTCGCACCAACCGGCGGCTCTCTGAACGGTTGCCCGGATAAGCTCTCCAGCGCATGTCATTCGTTGGGTGTGATTATAACCAATGCAGAGGGGATGTCAAGCAGACCGTTCGAAGATGCTGATCGATTCGATGTGGGAGGTTTGAGGGAATAAATCGAATGGGGTTACTTGCTGCAACCGATAGCCGCCTTCGATCAGCCGACGTAGATCCCGCGCCAGCGTGGATGGATCGCAGGACACATACGCAAGCGTTCCCGGACCCCGGGCCAGTACCGCGTCCAGTACGCGTGGACCCAGGCCGGAGCGGGGCGGATCCACCAGCAGTACATCGGGGGATACATCCAGGTACGGGAGCACATCTTCGGCAGGCGCTTCGTAAAGTTCCACGTTCTCGAATTCATCCAGGTTGACGGCAAAATCCTCGCATGCGGAAGGAGAGGCTTCGATCCCAATCAACCGCCCGGCTTGCTCCGCCAGGAAAGCGCTGAACAATCCCACGCCGCAATACACATCCATTACCGTTGTGGATTTGAAAAACCGAATCTCTGAGAGGAGATGCCGAACCATTTTCTCCGCCATGGCCGTGTTGACCTGGAAAAATGACCCGGCCGATACACGGAAGGTTCGTCTCAGCACTTCCGTGGCAAGAGATTCGGAACCCGCCATCACCAGGGCATCCCCATCGAGCAGATGCACCACCGAAACATCCGCCTCTACTTCCAATTCCGGCAGATCCTTGTGTACGCTTTCCAAGATGATCATCAGTTCCTCTTCCACACCCAGGCGTAGACCGACGCGTTCAACCCCGCAATCCGGTTCAAGATCCAGTTGTGA
>JBFYSM010000459.1:0-5514 GCA_041301605.1 Chloroflexota bacterium
ATCATCTTGCAGGTGTTGGTATCGGTATCCCAAAAAACGGTTCGCATCCCAGATTCCACTGGCAGGAAAAGGCGCTCTCGCGGGAGAGCGCCAATGAAAGCGGGCGTAGTTTATCACGCGCAGGCTGGAATGTAAAGCATTTGACATTTCTACTTTTTTATCTGCGTTCATCTGTGGTCGAAAACACGTTCCTGAACGCTCTCATTCATGTATAATTGCTTTGCAGGAGGGGGCTGCATCAATCTTTCATTATGGAGGTATGTCTGTGGATTTACCCAAGCACGCTTACTTCCAGGGGAAAATTGTCCCCTACACCGATGCAAAAGTGGGCGTAGCCACCCATGCGTTGAACTATGGCACGGCTGTCTTTGCCGGTATGCGCGGCTACTGGAACGAAGAGCAGGAGAAGCTCTTCGTTTTTCGTCCCTTCGACCATTTCCGGCGCTTCCTGCACTCGACCCGCCTGCTGTGCATGGAGTTCGATCACACCCCCGACAGCCTGACCCAGGTCCTGCTCGCCATGCTGCGGGAGGACGGCTACCGGCAGGATATCTACATCCGTCCGCTGGCCTACAAAGCGGACGAAGTGGTCGGCGTGCGCCTGCATGACCTGAAAGATGATATCACCATGTTCGCCATGCCGTTCGGTCAGTACGTCAAGAACGCCACCAACGCCCATGTGACCATCTCCTCCTGGCGGCGGATCGACGACAACGTCATCCCGGCGCGCGGCAAGATCAGCGGGGCGTATGCCAACTCGGCCCTGATCAAGACGGATGCCAGCCGGGCCGGGTTCGTCGAAGCCCTGGTGCTCAACCAGGACGGCCACATCTCGGAAGGCAGCGCCATGAATATCTTCATGGTACGGGATGGCGTGTTGATCACCCCGCCGGTGACCGAGAACATCCTGGAAGGCATCACCCGCCGTTCGGTCATGGAACTGGCGAAGAACGAACTCGGCCTGGCCGTAGTGGAACGCCCGATCGACCGCACCGAGGTGTACATCTGCGACGAGCTGTTCATGACCGGCACCGCCGCCGAGGTGACCATCGTCACCCGCGTGGATTACCGCCCGGTCGGCGAGGGCAGGATGGGCCCGGTGGGTGAGAAACTGCGCAAACTCTTCGATGATGTGGTGCGTGGTAGGGTGGCCAAGTATGCGAAGTGGAATACGGCGGTGTAGGCGATATAGCCTTCAAAAAACATGATGATGGGCGACAGTTCATCTGTTGCCCATCGATCTTAACAGTGGAGATTACAGTCACAGGCTGGAAATCACCCATAATTTGATTACGGAATTATGAATACATCCGTATATGCGGCAACTGGAATTCCCGTTCCTTCTCCATTGGATAGAAACTCGCCAATTACAACAATTCGCAAGGTTACTCGCTTCCCTTCATCGACTATGATTTCTGATAGAAGAGCAGGGCGAACCCAAGTTGCGAGACATCCTGCACCTTGTTCATTATCCGGACGCAGTAGTGACCCTTCACCATAATACTCATTAGTATTTTGAATTTCCACCCACTCATCGCCTATGGTAATGAATAATCTTAGACCATAACCCACTGAAAAAAAAGTTGCTGATCAGATAGATTTCTAAATATGATACTTATATCAGACTCAAATTCCAGGTTTTCCTGACCGGATAATTCTACAAATATCTGCAAAGTATCATTCATATCATCGACTGGAATTAGTTCCTGAAAGGTGTTTTCCAAATCATCCGGGAGGTGGGATTGTGCGGGAACACAACAATAGATTACTGTCGTAAGCGTAAGAGAACAAAGGATCTTTAGAAGAAATTGGCTCATCAATCTTATTCTCCAAGGAATTCTAATCACTTCATGATTTAGCCTTCATCCAACATCGAGTGAATTGTCACCACTTCAGCGTTCAATGAGAAACTGCCGTGGAGCAAGAATGGGAATTCCCCGAAAAGGCGTAAGTACTTGTAAATCCTTGTCTCCGCTGATAATGTGACTTGCTTTTCCGTTCACAGCCAGTTCGAGGAATTTGTCATCTTTTGGGTCGCGGCATTCGGTCACGTGCTCTTTGATCTCCACCAGGACAGATTCCCTGACAAGCAGGGTCAGGAACTTGATGCGGTCTTCTTCGTCGATGTAACGGTCGAATGCAGGGCGGCCGAGAACATCATACGACTCTTCGATGGTATCCAATGACAACAGGATCACTCCTGCCTTGCGTGCCTTCTCCAAAACACGACGCGCCACCGATCTTTTGATCAGTAGCGCGCTGAGGATCACATTGGTATCGAAAACATACCTCCCCTTTTCAGTCATTCAAGATCGCCTCCAGGATTTCCGGCGTGAGTCCGTGCTCCCTGGCTTTCCGGCTGACATCATCCATCAATTTTTCGAGCGTGGTGGATGGTTTCTTGTACTCACGCAGCCAAAGGCTCATGAGGAGTTGCATCTTTTTTTTATCCGCCAGGGGGGCTTTTTCGTAAATCTTGGCAGCCTCATTATCCAGGGGAATATTGACTGTAACCATCTTGTCACCTCGTTCTTATTATACGCCAAACCATATGTGGTTTCAAAAAAACAGCGGCACCGTTTGGAGTGTATAATTATCTTTGGAGTCAAGATGCCCTATCCATATGATTGGAATCCTATCAAAGCGAAAACCAATCTGGCAAAAACATAAGGTTAGTTTCGAAGAAGCCAGCACGGTTTTCGATGATCCCATGTTCATTACGGTGCTGGATGAGGAGCATTCGCAGGATGAGCAGCGCTATATCACGATTGGGCTTTCCAAGAACAATCAGCTCTTGATGGTGGCGCATACGGAGCGAGATAACCGGGTTCGAATTATCAGTGCCAGAAAGGCAACCAGGAATGAAGAAAAATTCTACGCCGAAGCAGGATGATTACGAGTTAAAAGGCGAATATGATCTCTCGAAAATGACCGTATTGCCATGCGGCCGTTTCGCGCCTGAGCGCAGGATGGGGAAAAATGTTGCTGTTCTAGAGCCTGATATTGCCCGGGCATTTCCAAATGATGATGCAGTCAATGAAGCATTGCGTTTGGTGCTCGAGGCAGCGAAAATCCCACAACAGGCTCAAAGGCAAATGGTGGAAGAGAAGCCAGGTTACAAGTAATCCAGACAAGGGTTGGTCGAGAAGACACCATTCCTATTTCATTTGCTTTACAGCCCGCCTGATCCTCTCCATCGCCTCGACCAAGATCGCCCGCGGGCAGGCGATGTTGATGCGCTCGAAGCCCTCCCCCTCCGGGCCAAAGATGTAGCCTTGATCCAGGTACACCCTGGCTTCCTCCAGCATCAGGTGCTCCAATTCATCCTTGTTCAATCCCAACGCACGGAAATCAAGCCAGGCCAGGTAGGTGCCTTCCAATGGCAGAATCGTGACCTGCGACAGGTGGTGGGTGATAAAGTCTTTCATGTATTCGTAGTTGTCCCAGATGTAGTCCAGCACCTGCTCCAGCCAGTCCTCGCCCTCCCGGTAGGCGGCGATCAGAGCCTCCATGCCAAAGGGATTGATGCCGCCCAACCCGGTGGCGCGCAGCGTCTTGCGGAAGGCATCCCGCAATTCCGGGTTGGGGATAATGATATTGGATGTGTGCAGCCCGGCCACGTTGAAGGTCTTGCTGGGGGCGGTGCATGTGACCGAATGCTGTGAAAATTCCTCGCTCAAACTGGCAAAGGGGATGAAGCAGACATCCTTGCGCACCAGGTCGCCGTGGATCTCGTCCGAAGCCACCAGGATGTTACGCTCCAGGCAGATCTCCCCGAAACGGAGCAGTTCATCCTTCGTCCACACCCGCCCAACTGGGTTGTGGGGATGGCACAGGATGGCCATCTTGACCTGCGGGTCGCTGGCTTTGGCTTCCAGGTCATCGAAATCCATCCGGTACCCGCCATCCTTGTAAACCAGCGAATTGGATACCACCACCGCGCCGTTGTTCTCGGCAGAACTGGTGAACGGGTAATAGACCGGGCGCTGGATGAGCACCTTCTCGCCGGGCCTGACGAACGTCCGCACCAGCAGGTTGAGCGCCGGCACCACGCCCGGGCAGGATGTGATCCACTCCCGCTGAACCTGCCAACCATGCCGCTTCTGCATCCAGTGCATGACGGCTTCATAATAATCATTCCAGGCAACCGTGTAACCGTAGATGCCGTGTTGGGCGCGCGCCACCAGGGCATCCACGACTGGCTGCGGGCAGAGGAAATCCATGTCCGCCACCCAGAGCGGCAGGACGCGTTCGTTGCCCCGAGAGGGGTGGGTCTCATCCCAGTGGTCAAAGTGGTTCTTGTGGATGATGAATTCCCATTTGACCGAACCGGTTCCATGGCGTTCGATAACCTGGTCGAAGTTGTATTTCATAGCGCGGCCTCCTGCCGCAACGAAACGATTTCACCGCGAAGGAGCAGAGAACGCGAAGGTTACAAACCTTCGTAAAGGAAATATCCCTTCGCGCCCTTCGCGGCTTCGCGGTTCAAAAAGATTTGCGTGAGCAGAGTAAATATCCAGTGGTAACGCGATATTCCCTGAGAGGTTGGAATAAAAACGCCCCGACACAAGCATGTGCCGGGGCAGGTTATTCTGTCTAGCGGGTCTTCTTGAAGCGGAACAGCACCAGGTTCTTGGTGCAATCCTTGTAGGTGTCGAAATAGATGCGGTCCGTGAGCGGCTGGTCGGCCTGGTCCTTCAACTGGATCCAGAGCGTCTTGCTGGAGATCATGGTCGCATTCCCCAATACGAACTCGAACCCGGACTGGCCGTAGTTCGGCGCAGTGCCTGAAAGCGTGATGATGGGCGTGTTCAGGTTCGCGCCCTCCAGGGATCCACCCAGCACAATTGTGATGTAGAGGATGGGCGTATTGTTCTGGTCCACCACCTGCCCGGCCACACCCAGCCAGTTGCAGCCTGCTTCGGGATGGTAGTAACTGCTATCCATGTAAGTGAGGGTATAGGTGTACGGCATGCCGGTCGGGACAGGTGTTTTGGTAGGGATCTTGGTCTTGGTAGGTGTATAGAGGGAGTAAATGAAGGGCGTATCGGTTGGTTCCGGCGTCCAGGTGGGGGCGCGGGTAATCGTCGCGGATGGTTCGATGGTTGGGTTGGCTGTCCAGGTAGGCGGCAACTGGAGCGGGGTGGGTGTCAGCGTAGGGAACTCCAGGAGGGTCGGGATGGCCAGCGGCGGGAAAGGGTTGAAGAACACGTATGGGTTGATGAAAATCGTCAGGAAGAATATCACCAGGCACAAGGCACCCACCAGCATCACACCGGTGAGGATGTTCCAGAGAAGGGGGCCGCGGGTCGGACGTTCGGGTTTGAGATCAAAGGTATCCATATTCGATACTCCCTTATTTCATGGTCGTTTAAGGAGCCAGGACGATTGTACTCTGAGCACGCCGCTCTTGCAACCAGTTCCCAAGAGCCAGGTTTTGCAGGGCCAGGTACGCATCGGGGGATAGCAGGTGGTTCGCGTCACGCTCAATGACTTTCAAGATATGGTAACCAA
>JBFYSM010000471.1:0-3003 GCA_041301605.1 Chloroflexota bacterium
AACTTTGTTCGATCACGTCTTTGTTTCAATCTCGTAAATTCATCGTCAGAGATATCAGAAAGCACTCGATTGGCTCCCGCAAGTCGAATGATTTCTAGATGTTTACGAATCGATAGGGCAGCTGCACGACGAACATCATAACTCGGATCGGATATCCGCGCATTCTTTAGTGCTTCAATAATCTCATATGCGGGCTGTTCATTGCCCAGTCTGAGTGCTGCCATAACACGTTCATGTGTTAAGCCTGATCTGAGTTTCTGAAACAAATCATTGACTTCAGTAACCATGATCGTATTCTAACATGAGCCGCTTGGCGGGTTTCAGGAAAACCATTACAGCGCGACCAAATACAAGCCATTTACGCTGAAGCCCCTGAATAACTGCGCACACCCACCCGCCAGATGAATCGCGCCAGCGCCATCAACAGGATTGCCAGGCAAGCCCTGACGCAAATCTGTTTTTTCATTTTCTCTCGCTCACATCATCGGGTTAGCAGGAAAACTCCCGCACAGGATGATATCTGTGTATATTCCACCTGCATACCGATAACCTGTAAGGCTGGGATGGTTTCATCCACCACCCAATAGAATTCATCCTCCCACTCGTCCCCGGCAGCCATCTTGACCGCTTCCAGCGCAGCCCGATCCTGGAAGGCGATATCGCCGATGACGATCCGCCCTTCCGGTGCCAGGTGATGGGCAACGAGAGACCGGATGATGCGCACCTTCTCATAGAGTTCGAAGTGGTGGAAAACGTAAGCCGAGACGATGCGGTCGAATGAACGGTTGAGTTTTACTGGCAGGGGCTCGCGTAAATCATTGCGGAAGAAACGCGCAGCGGGGATTTTCTGGCGTGCCTTCTCCAGCATGGGTTCCGAGAAATCGGTGCACCACAGTTCGCACCCGGCGCGGGCGAAGGGCAAGGCCAGGTTCCCGGTGCCGGTCCCCAGGTCGAGGATGCGCAGGCCAGGTTGGGCATCTGCCCGGGTGAAAATGATTGCCAGCACATCCTCATAGCCAGTGAAGGGGAAATCCCGCCAGTCCAAGACAGATCGATCGTATGTCTCAGCCCAATCGTCGAAATCGGAGGCGGGGAAAAGGTCAGCCATTTCTCTACTCGATATCCAACCCTTCGATTATAAATGCGAAGTCCCACCTTTTGTCAGCGTTCTTGGTGGCTCTCCGTGAAGAGGGGAAGATATGGGGGTGCTGGGCGGGATTCGCCCGCCCAACACCCCCTTTTTCCGGTCTCACTACGATTTCTTGGCGGGAAATTTGCAGGGACACCTTTGAGACTGTTTTTACGACAAATAGAATATAATGCTTTCGATAGCGATGGATAACTTAGACTCAAAACAGACTCCCACCCAGCCTGGAACCGTCCCCGATCTGATTGCACGGGCGCAGGAACCCAGGAGCGTCATCCAGGATTGGCGGGCGGCCGTACTCAATGTCCTCCTGCCGATCATTGCCCTGGCAATCCTGCCGGCCCTCATCCAGACGGTCTACCAGGTATTCATCTACCGTGGCATTGGCTGGCAGGGACCGGCGATCTACATTGTCTTTTACGGCGCACTGGTTTATGTGGCTGTGAAGCGCAACATTGACTCCACCAGGCGCGGCTGGCTGCTGGTGGGGCTGACCTATTTGACGGGATTGGTGGCGATGGGACGCGGCGGCCTGGCCGGCGATGGTCGCATCTACCTGGTTGTTATGCCCATCCTGGCGGTTGCGTTGATCAGCGCACGCACGGGGTTGTACGCGGCAATCGTTTCCCTGGTGACTTTTTGTATCTTCGGCATCCTGGCCCAGTATGGGCCTTTGAGTCAATGGCTCATCCGGGACGACAACCCGCTGGATGTGGAATACTGGCTCTACAGCGGCCTGACGATGGGCACCATCGTCATCGTGGTGGTCTTTGTGATCATCCGGTTTTCCAAGTTCCAGTTCCAGACCCTGGAATCCTCCCAAAAAATTGCCAAAGCGCTGGCGGATGCTTACGGTCAACTGGAGACCGCCAACCGGCAACTGGAACAAAAAGTGCAGGAACGCACGCTCGAACTGAGCCAGGTGAACCGCCGCCTGGAATTCCTGGCCACGCACGACAGCCTGACCGGCCTGCCCAACCGCCTGCTGCTCTTCGACCGGCTGGACCAGGCTGTCAAAATGAGCCAGCGGAGCAAAACCAAGTTCGCCCTGTTGTTCATCGACCTGGATGATTTCAAAAACGTGCACGACTCCTTCGGGCACGCCGTGGGTGACCAGGTGCTGCAAGCGGTCGGCGAGGCCCTTTCCAGCAGTATGCGCGTCAGTGATACGGTCGCCCGCCTGGCAGGGGATGAGTTCGCGATGATCCTGTACGATGTGCGGGATGTATCTGACATCGCCATCGTGGCCAGGAAGATCGCCGCGGCCCTGAGCAAACCAATCCGGGTGATGGATGGCGATCTGACCGTCACCGCCAGCATCGGGGTGAGCCTGTTCCCCCGGCACGGCACGGATCCCGATGCCCTGTTCAAGAAAGCCGACCAGGCGATGTACGCCGCCAAGGGCCGGGGCAAGAGCCAGTACCTGGTGGCGGAGTAGTCATCATTTGATCACATGAAATTGATCAGCATCAACATCGGCAAACAAGAAACGCTCATAGGTCCCAAGCGGACCGAAATCACTGGCATTTTCAAACGACCCGTCACCGGCCCGGTGCGGATCGGCCATCTCGGGCTGGAGGGCGATTTCATCGCCAGCCAGAAGCATCATGGCGGGCCGGACCAGGCCGTTTACATCTACGGCATGGCGGACTACGAATGGTGGTCGCGTGAGTTGGGACGCGAGATCGACCCCGGCACCTTCGAGAGCGTCGGGGATTTGTGCGCAATTTATCCACAATCTGATGTTATCTCAGGGGATAGGCTGGGGAAAAGGCACTGTTTTGCTCCCCAATACGATGTGATGCATCATGATCGCCAGGCCCACCTTGGGCTCCACCAATCCCATTTTCTTGCCA
>JBFYSM010000472.1:0-3416 GCA_041301605.1 Chloroflexota bacterium
TGATCCCAAGCTCCTGCCACATGCCTGATAGATATTTATCCACCAGCCATAGCGGAAACTCATCATTGCCGGCTGGAACAGGGGTGTGAGTGGTGAATACATTCTGGGAACGTGTTTCTTCGATCACCTTTTCAAAGGATTTCCCCTTCGCAACCAGTTCACGCGCCCGTTCCAGGATCAGGAAAGCAGCATGACCTTCGTTCATGTGCCAGACACCCGGCTTGTAACCCAGGCCCCGCAGTACGCGCACCCCGCCCACCCCCAGCAGGATCTCTTGCATGATGCGCAGGTTGATATCACTCCAATATAGCCGGGTGGTCAACTGGCGGAAGGCTGGCGGGTTCGAGTCGATATTGGTATCGAGCAAGTAGAGGGGAATACGCCCCACGCGCAGTTCCCAAACCCGGATTTGAGCCTGCCCATCCGGGAAATCCACACTGATGGATAACGGCTTGCCATCCTTGTCATTCACAGGAAGTAAAGGCAACTCCGTAAAGTTCAAGGGATTGTTGATCGCATCCTGCCAGCCATCTTCCGATATCCGTTGGGAGAAATACCCCTCCGAGTAGAGCAGGCCGATGCCGACCAATGGCAAGCCAAGGTCAGAGGCTTCCTTGAGGTGGTCGCCAGCCAGCACACCCAAACCACCCGAGTAGATCGGCAGGGTTTCGTGCAAGCCATATTCCATCGAGAAATATGCAATGGTTTTCCCGTTGTGTTTGGCATTATTCCGTGCATACCAGGTATCTTCCCGGTCCAGGTAGGCATCGAAAGACTCAAAGACGCGGTCATAGGTTTCCAGGTACACACCATCCTGGGCCGCAGCGTTGACAGTTGCCCGTTCAACCTGGCGCAGGAAAAGCAAGGGGTTGTGGTTGAGCCGTTCCCACAGGGCGTTATCCATGCGGTTGAAGAGGCGTTGGGCATACGGGTTCCATGTCCACCACAGGTTGTAGGCCAGTTCACCCAGGCGGGAGATGCGTCGTGGGAGATCGAAATGGTTGGGGATACGAGTTTGAAAAGCAGTCATTATGATCCTTTTCCAAAGAGAAATCGGGGCTATCATACCACAATGAAACAGCGATTCGGCGATTCAGCGATTCAGCGAATCGGCGATTCATCAATTCTGTAAGTATTCCCATAAATATCGGATGCATGTCACATGACATGAGAGGGGCATCGGGATACAATAGAACCATGCCACCGATCCAATTATTCATCACCTGCCTTGTCGATACTTTCTACCCTGAAACCGGCGAGGCCATTGTCAGTATCTTCCGCCGCCTGGGCATTGCCGTGGAATTCCCTGCCGACCAGACCTGCTGCGGCCAGCCCGCTTTCAATGCAGGGTTACGTTCCGATACCCGCCCGTTGGCCGAACATACCATCCGGGTTTTCGAAGAACTGCCCGGGGAGGTTGTCATCCCATCCGGTTCCTGTGCACACATGCTCAAGCATGGCTACCTGGAACTTTTTGCTGATGATCCCCAATGGTTGGAACGCGCCCAAAATCTGGCTACGCGCACATTCGAGTTCACACAATACCTCGTGGATTTCCTGGGTGTGACCGATCTCGGTGCCCGCTGGGATGGAAAATTAACTTATCACCCATCCTGCCATCTCTCGCGCGGCATGGGTATCGACCGCCAGCCGCGTGCCCTCCTGGCAGCCGTCGAAGGAGCCGAAATCATCGAACTCCCCCACCAGGAAGACTGCTGCGGCTTCGGGGGTGTCTTCTCGATCGAACACCCGGAATTATCAGCGGAATTCCTCAAGCGCAAGATCTCCAACCTGGAAGCAACCGGATCCCCATCCCTGGTTGTTGCCGATACCGGCTGCCGCATGCACATCGCGGGTGGATTACACCGGCAGAAAAAAATGCAGCGCGTTTTCCACATTGCCGAGATCCTGAACCACAGGTAAACAACGATGAGCACATCCTTCCGAAAACGAATCCGCCAATCGATCCAAAACGAATCTCTGCAGGCCGCACTGGATGCCAACGCTGAACGCCGCGTCAAAGGCCGCCTGGCTGCCATGGCAACCCTTCCCGATTGGCGTGAACGCCGCCAGCGTGCCCATGCCGTACGCGCAGATGTGATTGCCAAGCTGGATGAATATTTGGCAAAATTCATCGCCAAAGCGCGTGAGAATGGGATAATCATCCATCGTGCCAAAGACGCAACCGAAGCGGTAAAAACTGTCCTTGAAATCGTCAAGGATTCAACACAAAGTAACACAAAGGATTCCTTTGTGCCCCTTCTTGATAAAAAGGTTTTAGTCGCCAAATCCAAATCCATGGTCTCGGAGGAGATCCACCTCAACCACGCCCTCGAAGCGGAAGGCCCTTCGACAGGCTCAGGGCAACGCATCCGGGTTGTCGAGACCGACCTGGGTGAGTACATCGTGCAACTGCGCGGCGAACGCCCCAGCCATATCATCACCCCGGCCGTCCACCTGCACCGTGATGATGTCGGCCGGCTCTTCCAAGAGAAGCTTGGGATCCCCTATACAGAAGATGTTCCTGTTCTCACCAATACAGCCCGCAAGGTATTGCGCGAAATCTTCCTGACCGCCGATATCGGCCTGAGCGGCGTCAACTTTGGCGTGGCAGAGACCGGAACACTCTGCATCGTCACCAATGAGGGCAATGGGCGCATGGTCACCACCCTGCCGCCGGTGCACATCGCCCTGATGGGCATGGAACGCCTTGTTCCGAACATGGATGACCTGGCGCTGATGCTCTCGCTCCTGCCGCGTTCGGCAACCAGTCAAAAGATGAGCGTTTACACCCAGCTCATCCAGCAATCCTTGCCAGGCCAGCAACGCCACCTGATCATCCTCGATAACGGCCGTTCCCGGCTGCGCCACTCCCCACTGTGCGAAGCTCTCTACTGCATCCGTTGCGGATCCTGCCTGAACGCCTGCCCGGTCTTCCGCGAGTTGAGCGGTCATGCCTACCTGGGCAGGGATGGCTCGATCGCCCCCTACCCCGGCCCGATCGGCTCTGTTGTCTCGCCCGGACTGCTGGGGACGGATTTCGCCCAATTGGCCCAGGCATCCTCCTTGTGCGGGGCATGCAAGGAAGCCTGCCCGGTGGATATCGACCTGCCCAAGTTACTGCTGCGGGTGAGAGCGGGATTCTCACCACAAAGGACACAAAGAGACACAAAGGAGGGGGAAGGGATTCCGGGACTCGTCAAATTCGGCCTGCACCTTTTTCGTCTCGCAGCCCTCTCCCCTGGTCTTTTCTCGCTGGCGCAGCGGACCCTGGGCCTGTTGACCGGCAAATTGGCCTTCCTCCCGCTCCCGGCATGGACAGGCTGGGGCTTGAGCAAGGATATGCCCATGCCAGATGCAAAACCTTTCCGGGCCAGATTCAAGGATCTGGAAACGATGACCGGTCAGAATACCAG
>JBFYSM010000501.1:0-6366 GCA_041301605.1 Chloroflexota bacterium
CAGCGAAGGTGGATGTACGCCTGACCACCCATAAAGGGGAACTTATCTTCGAAGGGACTGGTGTGCATGCCGGGCTGGAGGTCAATGGGGATCTAGAACGGTTGTTGGATCTGTAGGTTGATTTTTACTCGAATTCGGGGGATCATAACCCTGAGGAAACTGGGCCGATTTATCCCCGACATTCCCGAGGTTTGCTTAGCGTAACAGGCAGGAGTGTCGAGGAGCAATACAAGAAATTTACTTGCTTGAATATCTGCTTTGTGCTAGACTTTACCCAGACGAGACAAGGGACATCTATGGCCGAGAAAATATTGATTATCGATGATGATGTTGATACGCTGCGCCTGGTCGGATTGATGCTTCAAAAGCAGGGGTATCAGATCCTGGCTGCCCAAGATGGCATGCAGGGGCTCTCTACAGCCGAAACGGAAAATCCGGACGTGATCATACTGGATGTGATGATGCCGGAAATGGATGGTTACGAGGTATCAAGACGGCTGCGAGAAAACTCATTCACATCCCACATTCCCATCCTGATGTTCACTGCCAAAACCCAACTGGATGACAAGGTAACAGGATTCGAGGCCGGTGCCGATGATTACCTGACCAAGCCTACCCATCCTTCGGAATTGATCGCCCACGTCAAGGCCCTGCTGGCGCGGACAGCGAAAGGCAAACAGGCTTCCCAGCCTCTCGTCAGCAAGGCTTATACGGTTGGCATCATCGCTCCCCGGGGTGGCCTGGGTGCAACGACCGTGGCGGTCAACCTGGGGAGTGCATTGGTGGATGCTACCGGGACGGAAGTTATCGTCGCCGAGTTGCGACCTGGTCAGGGTACCCTTGCGCTCGACTTCGGCGAACCGGCTTCTGATGCGTTGACCCAGTTGCTGCAACTGCCCCCGAAGGAATTGACCCGCCAGGCAGTTTTGGATCGACTTTATAACCATCCATCAGACTTGCGGATCCTGTTTGGTTCAACCAAACCACTGGATGCGGGCATGATCTGTGCTGATGCCCAATTCGAACTCATCGTAAAACGATTGGCACAGCTTTGTTCCTACCTGGTATTGGATATTGGGCCAGGTCTGACCCCACTCAGCCAGAAGCTGCTCGGCTTTTGTAACCAGGTGATTGTTGTTGTGGAACCTGTTCTCAATTCTGTGCTCCATACAAAGGCATTGATCTCGGACCTGGTCGATATGGGGCGGGATAAGCAGACGATCCTGGCTGTCCTTGTCAACCGCATTCGTTCAGATATCCACCTGAATTGGACGCAGGTTCAGGAGCGGGTGGAACATCCGATACCGGTTGCATTCACACCCGCTCCCGAGTTACTCTACCAGGCGGTACGCACCAAAACGACGGTTGTGGCCTCAGTGCCCGATTCGCTTACCGGGCAACAGTTCGAGAAGTTGTCGAATTTGATCGTCGAAAGATCGAAACAGGGGAAATGATCACCACATCCGCCAAAACGTTGACAGCCATTCGTGACGCGGCGGAGTTACTCCAGGCTTCCAAACGCGCCGTTGTTCTGACCGGCGCGGGGATATCCACCCCATCCGGGATACCAGACTTCCGTTCGGAGGGGACAGGCCTGTGGGCCAGGTTTGAGCCGATGGATGTGGCATCCCTGAACGCATTTCGTTACCACCCGGAACGTTTCTTTGAGTGGATGCGTCCCCTGACCCGCAGCATCCTGGACGCCCAACCGAATGCAGCCCATCGCGCCATTGCCCGCCTGGAAGATGCCGGTTTTGTAAATACGGTTATCACCCAGAATATAGACAACCTTCACCAGAAAGCCGGTTCGAGGAATGTCTTGGAAACGCATGGTTCTTTGAAAACCCTGTCCTGCGGCAGGTGTTTTACAGTTTTTCCCAGTGCCGATTACATCGTCCCTTACCTGGAAGCGGGGACCATCCCACAATGCTTGCAGTGTGGTGGGATACTTAAGCCGGATGTTATTCTATTTGGCGAGCAACTTCCCCAGCAAACCTGGCAGGAAGCTGTAAAAGCCAGCCGGGCTTGTGACCTGATGCTCGTGGTTGGTTCATCCCTTGAGGTGCTGCCGGTAGCCAGCCTGCCGATGCAATCCCTTGATCGTGGAGCTCACTTGATTATTGTCAACCATGTTCCGACCTACCTTGGCGTCCGCGCCGATGTTGTGATCCTCGCCGATGTTGCTGAAGTGATTCCGGCAATCGCCGAACAGGTGTTATCATGCTAAATGAGCAAAAACTGCTGGACGGATATCGCAGGTTGATGGAGATTTCGCGCGATCTCGCCTCGACCCTTGACCTGGATGTTCTCCTGAACCGGATCGTCCACGCTGCGGCGGATATCACCGATGCCAAAGCTGCATCCATCATGCTATATGACGATACCGACAAGCAACTCCATTTCCAGGTTGCCACGAACCTCGACCAGCCCATGATGCGCGGACTGGTTGTGCCGCTCGAAGGCAGCATCGCCGGCTGGATCGTCACCAACCGCAAGCCGGTGCGTACTGCGCACGCACATGATGACCCCCGCCACTACTCGAATATCGAGCAGACAACAAAGTTCACAACGGAGAACTTGCTGGGC
This sequence comes from Chloroflexota bacterium, assembly GCA_041301605.1. Lineage (GTDB taxonomy): Bacteria > Chloroflexota > Anaerolineae > Anaerolineales > Villigracilaceae > VGNO01. The sequence goes on from JBFYSM010000501.1 coordinate 2,587, forward strand.
GTTCCCCTGATGACCAAGGAGAAAGTGATTGGCGTGTTGGAAGCGCTGAACAAATGTGAAGGGGATTTCACCGATACAGATGAAGATTTGCTGACTGTCCTGGGCGCGCAGGCTGCGGTTGCGATCGAGAACACGCGCCTGTTCCAGCAGTCGGACCTGATCTCTGAATTCGTGCACGAATTACGCACCCCTCTTGCAGCTATCTCCACAGCTACTTATCTGTTGGTTAGCCCGAAAATAACGCAAGAAATCCGTGAACAGACCATCCAGAACATCCTTGGCGAGACCCAGCGGTTATCCGCCCTGGCTGCCTCGTTCCTGGATGTTGCCCGGCTCGAGTCCGGTCGTGTGCAATTCCACATCAAGCAGTTCAACCTGAAAGACCTTCTCGAAGAGTGTGTTTCATTCATGCAAAGCAAGGCAGCTGAGGATGGGATCAATATCCGGCTGGATATACCGCCTGATTTTCCCTTCGAAGCCGATTTCGATAAGATCAAACAAGTTGTGCTGAATTTGTTGAGCAATGCGATCAAATATAACCGTCCGAAGGGTTCCATTGCCGTTCAGGCGTTGAAAAAGGATGGCGAAGTGATCCTGTCCGTGGCGGATACCGGCATCGGCATCCCGGAGAAATCACTTCCCAACCTGTTCCAGAAATTCTACCGGGTTCGGAGCGCGGAAGGCAAGGCGATTGGCACCGGCCTGGGGTTATCGATATGCAAGCAGATTGTACTGGGCCACAATGGTCGTATCGAAGTCCAGAGCAAGGTGGGGGAGGGAACAAAGTTCATCCTGCATTTCCCCCTAAGGAACTGATGATAGGGTAGTGGAACATGGGTAGTTATGAAGGACGGGCTTGCTGGCCCGTCCTTCTTTTGTTAAGGCAGATAGAAACTGAATGCCCAGCTTCCTGGCTCGGGCTGCTCGAGCGTGCTCCGGTTACCCAGGAGATAAATCCAGGATTGCCCTGGTTTGAAGGGGATGGGCTGTCCATTTGCGTCCAGGAATTGGAGCGGCTTGTACCTGCTGAATGCACGCCAGCGCCCCTCGATCCCCTCACCATCCCGGAAGATGTAGGCTTTCCCGCCATCCGTATCGCTGGAGATGGCCGCATCATGGAGGAGGTCGGAATACTCGGTATATTCAATGTACATGATGACAATGTTGTCGAATGCCAGTTGCTGATCATTGCTCCGGTCGATCAGCGGGATCATCGTCATGTTGTTGTCTTCATCGATCTCTTCGATCCAGCGCAGGTACTTGCCCGTGGCGGGATCGTAGCGCCATTCGGCGCGGTTGCGGGAGTAATAATTGATGGATATGAAGCCGGCGTCTTCCCCACTCGTAGGGGGATGCGAATCGAAAGCCAGGCCATCCAGGTTGTAGCGGGAACCATCATCCACTTCGCGGCGGATCGACCAGTTGGTGATCTCGGCAGTGTCGGCCACCACCCTGTTTTCCTGTTTTGAGATGCTTGAGTCGCGGCAAAGCGCCGGGCAGGTATTGGGCCCCTCCGAGAAGATCCGGAAATAGCCGATGCCATCCACCAGGTAGGGCCAGACGTAGTTCGCATCCGCGTAGACGCAGACCAGGTTGGCCTGGTACATGTTGGTCAACTGGATATCGATCAACCGTCCCGAACGTACCGGGCCAACCTCCGGCGCATCCTGTCCGTAGAAGATGGCTGCAAAGCGGTTCATCCCCTCCCCGATGTAATAATCGAAGACGATATCGGCATACGACAGGCCGGCATGCGGACGCCCGTCGCGTGGGTAGTTGGCCACCTTGACGATGACCGGCCTGCGGTTCAGGATGGCGGGATCATCCACAACCAGGCCGGTGAGCGGGTTGACATTCTCCGGGAACCCGGTTGGGCCAACGACAATGGGAACGGGCGTGTTGGCAGGAGTGGCTGTTGGCGTGATGGTTGCCGTGGCCGTGGCTGTGTTGGTAGCCGTGATGGCGATGGTTTCGGATGGTGAGGGGGTAAGGGTTGCCTGCTCTGTGCCCTGGTTCCCCCCGCAGGCGCTGAACAACACCGCTAATCCCAGTAAAACCACCGGTAAAAGAAATCTCTTGGGCATACTAACTCCTTGTTGGGCGACTTTAACGCATTATTGCCCGGAGGGTGATTATACTGGTCACTCCCCAAATGAGGCAAGTGATGTTATGTCAGGGGGATACGCATTCGAAGCGCCACCCTTTGCGTGCTTACTCAATCCCTGCCTGCTTATCCAAGCCAGAGATGTGGGTAGGGGTTGGGCCGCAGGTGGATGCCCGGATCGGGCAGCAGTCCGATCTCCGAGAAGCGGCGCGAAGAGAAATACTGTATAATCCAAATGTGATGGAGGTAGCGCTATGAATTGGCAAAAGTATATCCATTCCGACCCGCAGATTATGATGGGTAAACCGGTTTTCATCGGCACACGCATACCGGTCGACCTGGTGCTGGAACGGCTTGCCAGCGGTGAAACGACCGAGCAACTCATCGAAGCATATCCGTACCTGAGCAGGGATGCCATTATGGCCGCGATCGGGTTTGCCGCTCAATACCTGCGTTCGGATGTGACATATCCCATCCCGGCGGGCACGGCATGAAGTTCCTGGCTGACGAAAGCGTCGATCACCCTGCTGTTACCTTCCTGATCAGCAAGGGGATCGATGTCACTGCTGTCGCCGATTTTGCGCGGGGTGCACCAGATACCGAAGTGCTGCAAACTGCGAATAAGGAGAAACGTATCCTGCTGACGATGGACAAGGATTTTGGTGAGTTGGTGTTCAGGGAACAGAAACTCTCAGCGGGAGTGGTTTTGATCCGCTTGCACAATGTGCCGGCCATCGAAAAAGCAACGATCGTTTATGAAGCGATCGACCGGCATGGTGATGAATTAGCGGGAAGTTTTTCCGTGATTACCTCGAAGAGTATCCGGATCAGGAAGTAGCTGGTAGTAGCGGAGACATCCTGCGCTGAGGAAGTTATGAGATACAAGAGACCGGGTGCCATGAGAAGCCCGGTCTCTTTTGTTCGTTAACCGGCAACAATCCCGCGGGATGAGTTGCCGCGGGATTGCTATTTCTGTGTGATCATGTGCCGGGGCGGTCGGGAGACTACTCCCCAACAAGCGATGTCATTTCTCGTAGGCTTTCAGAAAATCGTCTCTCGAAATCCCCGCTTGGGAGAGAATGGTGCGTAAGGTCGAGCTTTTGAGTGTGCGGGTGGTTGGGCATGGTCAGCGGGGTGTTCGTCCCATCTGGATTTTCCCTCAGCATCGCAATATGATTCCCTTCACGCACCAGGCAAAATCCCAGGCGCTCGAACGCACAGATGACTTTCGCCTTGGGTGCGTCAACTGGGTACTTGGGCATCAAACCGCGATCCCTGCTTCGGCGACAAATGCTTCCAATACAGGCGTTTCAGAGAGTAGAACATCATTGCCAAAGGTTTCAATGTGAAATTGAATGGCTGATTTGACGTCCGCAAGAACTTCTTCGTAGGTGTCACCTTCTCCGACAACAATGCCTTTTAACCCAAGGGGATATGCAATATATCCTTCGGGGTGTTTTTTGACGATAATTTTGATCTGTTGTACCATGAGATTACCTCTGCGCATATTATAAGCTGTTTGCGATGAGAGTATCGAAATCTCCTGAATTGGAAGCACAAAAAACCTGCCAGTATTTGACCGGCGAAGCCTTCGAAGCCGCCCGGCTGTACCTGCTCAAAGTGGACCGATAACCGGCAACAAAAATCCCGCGGCATGAGCTGCCGCGGGATCGCTT
>JBFYSM010000503.1:0-4066 GCA_041301605.1 Chloroflexota bacterium
ACCACCATCACCATCTGGCATCAATGGAGCGGTGATTATCTGGTCGCCATCGAAGCCGCCTTCGCCCAGTACACGGCCGATCACCCGCTGGTCACCATCGACCTCTCCAAACCCGAAGATGTGACCGCTGCCTTGCAAGTTGCCATCCCGGCTGGTGAAGGCCCCGATATCATCGGCTGGGCCAACGACCAGATCGGCACCCTGGCGCTGAATGGTCAGATCGCAGCGCTCAACGATTACGGTATCGATATGAAATACCTCGAGAACAACTACGAACCTGCAGCTGTATCCGGTGTCGTCTGGCAGGACCGCATCTGGGGTCTGCCCGAATCGCAGGAAGGTATTGCGATCGTCTACAATAAGGCTTATGCATCTGAAGCCGACTTCCCGACCGATCCGAACGATTTCACCGATCTGTTAGCCAAGGCCGAGGCCTTCTACAATGCCAATGGCATTCCGCTGTTCTGCAACCAGGGCTTCCCCGGTGCAGATGCCTATCATGTTGCCCCGCTGTACTTCGGTTTCGGCGTGCCCGCCTACATCGACGACCAGGGCATGGCCTACCTGAACAGCCCTGAAATGATTGCCGCCGGTAACTGGCTGCTGGACATCAAGCCCTACCTGCTGAGCGAGATGAGCCATGAGTTGTGCAAGACCGCCGTCATCGAAGGCAAGGCAGCTGCCTGGTGGACCGGTCCGTGGGCGATTACCGACCTCGAGAACGCTGGTGTGGATTATGGCTTTGTTGCCATGGGTAGCCCGTTCGTTGGTATCAAGACCCTCATGTTGAGCAAGAACGCAGTCGATCGCGGCAATGCCGAACTGGCCGTGGACATCATGAAGTACTTCACCGGCTTCGATGCCCAGAAGGCGATCACCCTGGCCAACAAGACCATCCCAGCCAACACCGAGGTTCTGAACGATTCCGAGGTCCAGGCTCTGACCACCATCGCCGGCTTCGGCGCTTCGCTGAACAATGGTATCCCAATGGCCAACACCCCCTACGCTGGTGCCCAGTGGGGCCCCGTGGGTGATGCCACCGGTGCCGTCTGGAACGGCAGCCAGACCCCCGAAGAGGCCTACGCTGCTGCCCAGGCTGCAGCAGAAGATGCCATCAACCAGATGAAGTAAGGTTTTTGCAAGTTGTGGGAGGGCCTCGCGCCCTCCCTTTTTCTTATCCTGGCACCCAGCGAAAGGAGACGATCATGGCTCAATGGAAAGGATGGCGGAAAGCGCTCACGGTGCTGGCCTTCATAGGGCCGACACTCATCGGTATCCTGATATTCAATATTTATCCCATTTTATTCAACACCTACATCTCTTTCACAAACCGCAACAAATTCCATCCCAATGCAGACTGTTCGATAGGATTAACAAGCATCCTGGAGCCCACCTGCTGGGAGGTTTTTCGAAAGAACGCCCCCATCGGCTTGGCTGAACCCTATCGCATCAAAGATCCACTTTTTGGCAACTACGCTGATTTGATCGGGCAGTTCTTCACCAGGGAGGTTTTGATCGCCCTGGGGATCGTGATTGGCTGCCTCCTGCCCCTGATCATTGCCGGGCAAATCAACAAATTCCTCGATAAAAAGCCGGATCGTCCCGTTTCCCGTGGGGTGGTCACATTTAGCGGCATCGCCATGACCGTCGTTCTGGCAATTATATTGAACGGCGTGCAGAATTTCCAGCTCATACGCGAATCAGGTGACTTCCTTACCGTCAACATGAATTCCATCCTGTATACGGCCATCTGCATCCCGCTCTTCCTGATCATTGCCCTGGTGTTGGCCTTGCTGCTCAACGTACCCGACCTGCCCGGCCGGGCTTTCTTCCGGGTGATCCTGATCGTTCCCTGGGCAGCCTCCACGGTTGCGATCATGATGTCCCTGGTCTGGCAATTCTTCTTCCGCGAAGTGGGTACTATTAACCAATTACTTGGAATCATCGGGATTGAAGGTAAAGCGTGGTTGCAAAACCCTACCTCTGCGTGGTTTGTGATCATCATTGCCAATGTCTGGTATTCGTACCCGTTCTTCATGGTCACCATACTGGGCGCCCTGCAATCCATCCCGGCCGAACTCTACGAAGCCGCCGAGGTGGACGGCGCAACCTGGTGGCACCGCCTGACAGCGATCACCCTGCCGCTTATCCGTCCGGCAGTCATCCCCGCCATAGTGCTAAGTTCCATCACCACTTTCCAGATGTTCGGCACCGTGTGGGCAATCACAGGGGGTAATCCATCAGCCGGAGCAGGCGCACCTGGGGCTACCGAAATGGTGATGACTTATGCTTATAAACAGGTATTCCAGACCCAGGCTTACGCCCGCATGGGCGCTTTTGCAGTGATCATCTTCATTATGTTATTCATCGCAACACTTTACAGCCTGCGCGTCTCGCGCGTCACGAAAGGAGCCTACGAATGAACCGGAAAACCAAACCCCTCACCCGTGTCCTGCAGACGATCCTTGCCATCCTGGCATCCATCTTCGCAGTATATCCGGTCTGGTTCATTGTCATTGCATCTGGCCGTCCAGACGATCGACTTTATACCTTCGACCTGGCAGGTATGTTCATACCCACAACATGGAGCTGGGAGAACTACCGGGCGATGCTCTTCGACCAACCCTTCCTGACCTGGATGCTGAACAGCCTGAAGGTGGCTGGCCTGACCACCATTGCCTGCCTGTTCATCGCCACCTCGGCCGCATTTGCATTCTCGCGCATGCGCTTCTATGGCCGCGAATGGGGACTGGTGCTCTTCCTGGCCATCCAATCCTTCCCCGGTGTGCTATCCCTCGTTCCCATCGCCCAGCTCTTGACTGCCGTTGGCGGCTACTCCCGGCACTGGGGCCTGATCCTGGCATACACGGCCGGTACGCTGATATTCACAACGATGAATCTGAAAGGTTACTTCGATACCATCCCTATCGACCTGGAAGAAGCTGCCATGATCGATGGCTGCGGTCCGGTGCAGTCCTTCCTGCTGATTGCCCTGCCGCTGGCGCGCCCGGCCCTGGCGGTTACCGCCCTGTTCGCCTTCATGGGCGGCTGGGGGGAATATGTACTCGCCTCTGTGCTCATTCCCGCTCCAGAGCTGCGAAAAACTGCCATGGTGGCTCTCTACCGAATTGCCAATGAAATCAGTGTGCCTTGGGGTTACTTCGCCGCCGGAGGTGTGATGATCATCATCCCGGTGCTGATCGTTTTCCTCTACCTCCAGAAATACCTGGAAGGCGGCCTGACCCTCGGCGGTGTCAAGGGCTAATATCGTATTCATGATAGACAATATTTTCGGAAACTTACCCGAACCTGAAAATCGGCTGGCTCGTCACCTCGAGAACCTGAACGGCGTCAAGCACCGCTACCAACGCAGCCCCCTGGACCCTTTTCCGGGCCAGCCGATCATCCTGGAACTGACAACGGGCGGCCCCATCCCATACGAAGCCGCCCGTTGTTTTTTTACATTGGATGGGACCGACCCGGCGCTACCCGCCGCAAACGTTCTGGACCTGGAACCTGCCGCCGTCAAATGGGATGACCCGGCCTGGGGCTACGTGCGCGCCTGGACCGTCGGCCTGCCAGCCCAAACCGCCGGGACGATCATCCGCTACCACCTGGCCGCCCGTCGGCTGGATACCGGCCAATGGGTGTACGCAGACACCGGGTCAGGGGACGCAGCCGGTGCGGATGATTTTGCCCTGTGGGTGGATGATGATCCCATCCCATCCTGGGCACGAGAAGCCCTGGTCTATCAAATATTTCCAGATCGCTTCTATCCCGGCGATGGCAGGCAGTGGAACAAGGTCAAATCGCTCACCGATTTCTACGGCGGAACGCTACGAGGCATGATCGACAAACTGGATTACATCCAGTCGCTTGGCTTCAACACCATCTGGCTGAACCCCTTCTTCAAGACCACCACCCATCACGGCTACAATGCCAGTGACTATTACACGGTCGAGCCGCGCCTGGGGACGAATGCAGATCTCAAAGAACTCATCGAGAAGGCGCATGAACGTGGCATGCGTCTCTTATTGGATTTCGTCGCTAACCACTGGTCGAAGGA
>JBFYSM010000513.1:0-4462 GCA_041301605.1 Chloroflexota bacterium
TCAATTTAAGCGCCCGTTCCAGGTTCGGCAAGGTGAGCAAGCCCAAATCGAACCCCGGCTCGACGAAGGGGCGCACATCGTTCAGAATATTGTTCCAATCCAGCAGCCGCAGGCGTTCGCCTACCTGTTCTCGCCAATTCGACCCTGTCGTTCCATTCCAGGCCAGCCTGTCTGTGCCAGGGCATTGTTGAGCAATATTAAGTTCGGTTGCGGCCAAGCGGGGTCACTCAGGTACCAGAGCAGATCGTAAATGTCACGGCCCTTGGTGTAGGAGCGCTGCAAGAAGGCGTGCAGTTTACCAGAGAGCAACGAGGCCTTATCATGATGCTGGATCTGGAACATAAAGAAACGGCGCACCACGCTGGTCACCAGGACTGCCCCGCCCGGCGGGTTGGTATCCACTTCGAGTTTGATTGCCAGCGTTTCGCTGCGCTGCCCAGACAGCCCAAGGTCGTACAGCAGGCCGGGGAAGCGCACAAAAGCGCTATGGACGGTCTTTTGATCACTGACCTTTAATTCGATTGAATACCCCTCCGGCGTCAATTCGTTCCGGATGGCCTGCAGGTAGCCTCGGAAATCGTAGCCCTGCCGGTTGCCTTGCAGTGCAAAATCGAGATCTTCGGAGTAGCGTCCATGGGAATACAAGAAGCGCAGGGCAGTGCCTCCGTGGAAAGCCAGCGGGATCATCGCCCCGCAGCGCTGCAGGGCAGCCAGGATGCGGGCTTGCAGGTATTCACGTGCCAGGCGTTGATTACGAGTAATCCAAGCAAAGGTGCGTTCAACCATCCAACGCTTGGGTAAAACCTGGAAATCTTTCTGATTGCCAAGTTACAGAACGATTTCCAAGACGACATTCAGGTTCTGCTGAACCCATTCGATCAATTCGCCACGGTAGCCGCCGTCGGCAATGTTCTTTTCCAGCCGAATGAGCAATTCTGGTTTCTCAGCTACGGCTGAGAACAATTGCTTACCAGCACGAACATCCTGAACATTGGCGGCGGTTACTTTGGCCAAGACTACAGAGCCCAATGTGTCCACCAAGAGGTTGTGCTTACGACCATTCACCAGTTTGCCACCGCCAAAACCACGTTTTTCACCGCCTTCGACGCTTTTTGTCGATTGGCTGTTTGCGATCATGAGGCTGGCTTGTGGCTCCTTACCTTCTTTTTCTCGAACCGCTTCGCAGATGGCCGTGTTGAGTTGCTCCCACAACCCAGTTTTCCGAAATTGCCGAAAGTAGTGGTAGATTGTTTCCCACGCAGGAAAATCATGAGGCAGGGCACGCCAAACGCAACCGTTCTTGATGATGTAAAAAATGGCGTTCAAGATGATACGCCAACTATGTTGACGGGGAGCGCCCGTCGAACTTGGTTCTGGCATGTATGGCGCAATTCGCGCCCATTCGGTATCGTTCAGGTCGGTCGGGTAGGCTTGTTGTGATTTGGTTATCCATCAAGTTTACCCAACCAACCCTTTGTATGTCTAGTTCTCAGACAATCTCTAAGGCTGGTGAAACCACTCGCCCATCACCCGGGAGATATTATCGTAAGTATCCTCCCCCCAGGCCATGCCATCGATCACATCGCCGGTTGGGTGTCCCTGCTCATCCAAGCGGAAGAAGATGGGGATGCCTTCGACTTTGAAGCCCATCTGCCGATCCCCCCAGCCCCACTCATCCACATCCAGCCGGATCAGGTATACGCCTTCGAAAGCAGCAACCATCTGCGGGATTTCGTCCACCAAACCGGTGAACACCGTCCGGCAGGAGGGTCACCACTCGGCGTCCCACTCGACGAAAGGCTTGCGTCCCTGGGCGATGGCTGCCTCGGCGAAAATGGGCAGAAGGGATTCCAGCGTGCTGCCAACAGGGTGCAGTTGGACGATCGTGAAGTGCTCATTATTGATAACGGAGGCCAAATCTGAAGTAGCGCCTTCGTTCGATGAAGGGGTGGCAGGCTCAGGGTTGGATGTGATTTGCGAAAGGGGATTGCAGAGGCAGGCCAGGATCAGAAGACTGATCGTCGATAGGATTACTGGTTTTATTTGCACCGAGATTCTCCTCTCCGTTATGGCTTGGAAAGCAATCCAGAAGATGGGATTTTGATAGCGACGATCTTCCTGATCACTGGCGCCCGGCAGGCCAATCCCGTACAGGCCATGAAGGTGACCGAAACCTGAGCATCCACCCAGCCATCGCCTTCCGGCAGGCTGACCGGCAGGCGCAATGTGACCGGACCGGTGGGATAGAGCGGCAGGCCATATGCATCGTTCGGATCGATAACCGGCTCGACATCCGCAGTCAATTCTCCGGTAGCCTGCAAGGCTGAGCCGGGAACCAGTTCCAGCAGGGTTGGCCGACCAAGTCCATCCTGCCCTTCGAACGGCAGGTCCTTGCTGTACAGGTGCAGGTTTTCCTGGATGGGAGTGAAGGTGGCTGCAAGAAGGAACTGGCCGGCAGGATCCTGCTCCAATTGGATACTGACCTCCACTTCGTTTTCCTTGAAAGAAGCCAGTGACAGGGGCAGTTTCACTTGCGAGGGAGTGCAGGCGGAGAGCAGGAGAGCCAGGAAAACGCAGAGAATGCGTTCTTTAACTCGCCCCACCCCCAACCCCGCCCCCAAGGGGCGGGGAGAAAATGGCGAAAAAGGGGCAGGGGGCTGGGGGTGAAGAGGATTACCGAATGCTCTCCGTAGTGTGAAAATAATAAATTCTTCATACATCGTAATAGAGGCTCATCTCGTAGGGGTGCGGGCGGTTGCGGACGGCAAAGTATTCCTGGTCGCGCTTGTAGTCGATCCACTGCTTGATGAGCAGTTCGTCGAAGACATCCCCGGCCAGCAGGAAATCGTGGTTCTGTTCGAGGGCGCGCAGGGCTTCATCCAGGGAGGATGGCAGGCCCTTGATGGTGGCACGCTGCTCATCGGTCCAGGCGAAGATGTTCTGGTCGATCGGGCCGAAGCCGGCTTCAGTCGGGTCGATCTTGTTCCTGATGCCGTCCAGTCCGGCCAGCAGCATCCCGGCCAGGGCCAGGTAAACGTTGGAGGTGGCATCCGGCGGGCGGAACTCCATGCGGGCCGATTCAGGCTGGGTGGCGTACTTGGGGATGCGCACGGCTGCGCTGCGGTTGCCGAGCGAGAAGAAGGCGTTGACCGGGGCCTCGAAGCCGGGCACCAGCCGGCGGTAGGAGTTGGTGCTGGGGTTGGTCAGCGCCAGCAGGGCTGCACCGTGCGTCAGCAGCCCGCCGATATAGTAGAGGGCCTCTTGCGAAAGACAGCCATATCCGGCGGCATCGTAGAAAACATTCTTCCCTTCCTTGAACAGGTGCTGGTGGAAATGCATGCCGCTGCCCGCCTCGCCATACAATGGCTTGGGCATAAAAGTAGCCGTCTGCCCGGCGGCGTGGGCGGCCATCTTGGTAACATATTTGATGATCATGGTGGCATCGCCGGATTGCACCAGTCCCATCATGGGCGTCTCGATCTCGGATTGCCCCGGCCCGCCCACCTCGTGGTGGTGGTACTTGACCGGCACACCCATCTTCTCCAGGTGGCTGGAGATCTCCGAACGCAGGTTGTACAACTGGTCTTTGGGCGGGATGGCGTGGTAGCCGCCGTGCAGGGGGATGTAGTGTCCGTGCCCACCCTGGGCGCTGTTCCAGTCGGCCTCGCGGCAGGCAATCTCATAGCTGGCGCGGTTCACGCCGTATTCATACGAAACGCTGTCGAAGATATAGAACTCGAATTCCGGCCCCCAGCGGCTCTCATCGGCGATCCCGGTGGACTTCATGAAAGCCTCGGCGCGGATGGCCAGGTTGCGGGGATCGTTGGCGAAAATGGCGTGGGTATCGGCCTCGAAGGTGGTGCAGATGAACGACAGGGTGGGCCTATCCCAGAATGGATCGGTGAAGCCGGTCGCCAGGTCGGGGATGAGCACCATGTCACCCGCCTTGACCGATTTCAGGCCCACGGCGGAACCATCGAACCCGATGCCGGTCTCCATTAGATCGGCTGTGAACTGGCCGGACGGGATGGTCAGGTGGTGCCAGCGCCCCCACAGGTCACAGAATTTCATGTCGATCATTTCGATGTGGTAATCCTTGACATATCGCTGGGCTTGCTCGAAGTTTTGGAACATGTATTTATCCTTGATATTTGGGATCGCTTTTTATCACGAATGATCTTTTGGAACCGCGAAGAAGCAACACCTGCCCTGGCGGGCGGTGCCAGGGAGGGCGCGAAGATATTCTACTTTTCGCGAAGGGATAAAAAACTTCGCGGGCTTCGTGGCTTCGCGGTGAATCATTTTGTCTCCGCTTGGATGCCGTGCTATGGATTTTCCCCGAAGAACAACTCCCACCAGATCTGCCAGTTGGCCGGGGTGGGGGTAGGCTGGGCGGCCGCCTCGACCGGGGTCGGTAAGGGCGTACCGACCGCGACCGGTACAATCAGGTTGTCATACTCCC